>CAJZFF010000370.1 GCA_915069725.1 uncultured Actinomyces sp. | reverse complement strand
GAGCGGGTAGACCGGCTGTCCGTCCTGGGGGTAGCCCGCAGGGGCCTGGGAGGACCAGCCGCCGGCGGACCGCTGCTCCATTTGACCCGGCTGTCCCCAGGGGTGGGTCTGGGCCTGAGCAGGTGGCGGCGGTGCGGGCGGAATCGCTTGAGCACCCCCGGAGGTGTAGCCAACAGCACCATGCGCCGTCGTCCCCGTTGAAAGACCGGAGGGGCCTGAGGCCGCCTGAGCCGGTGGAGGTGGGGGCGCAGGCGCCTGGACGGCAGGCATCTGAGCGGTCGCCTGGGTCTGCGGCTGCGCCGGTGACAACCATGCCGCCGCCGCCAGGACCGCTCGCCCGGGCGCGCCGGGCAGACGCCGACCGAGCGTGGACAGGATCCGCGAGAAGGGCCGGAAGGCGACCGCGATCTCCTCGATCCGGACAATGCGCCCCATCAGCAGGTAGATGAGCGACATGACGGTGGCGACGACGGCGATGTGTCCAAGTGCCGCGGTCATGTTGGCCAGGGAGGAGTCGGCGTCGATGTCACCGAGGAGCGCGTTGAGCAGGATCCCGACGACGACCGCGGGCGCCACCGCCATGATGAGACGCAGGTGGGTGGTGACGATCTTGCGGCCGTCGAGGCTGGGCAGGTGGGAGCGCATCATGGGGATGACCACCACGCAGCCCCCGATCTGGCTGATCGTGTTGGCCGCGCCCGCCCAGGTCATCCAGTGGTTGGCCGGGGCGACGAAGTAGGCCAGGACGCACAGGATCACGGGGATGACGCCGACGACGACGTCGGCCAGCAGCAGCCGCTTGGTATCGGAGTAGGCCAGCATCACCCGCTGGGTCCCGAACCAGATCCCCTGCGGGACGATGCCCAGCGCCAGAGCGATGAGCATGGGGGCGCTGGCCTGGGCCTCGGGCAGGGTGATCGACGGCGTGAAGAGCTGGAGGGCCGGGACGGCCAGGACGCAGATGCCCGCGGTGGCCAGCACCGTGAAGACGCCCGCCGAGCGCAGTCCCAGGGAGAGGTCCTCGCGCACTCCGGCCGCGTCCCCGGCCGCGGCCTTCTCACTCATCCGGGTGAACAGGGCCGTGATGATGGAGGTGACCACGAGGGACTGGGGCAGCATGTACACCAGGTAGGCGTTGAGCCACATGGTCGTGGAGGGCACGATGACGTTCGCGTACTCGGGCTGCTCGGAGGCCGTGACCGCGTAGGAGCCCAGGTTGGAGGTGATCCAGTTGCTCAGGCTGGCCACGCCCACTCCGGCCAGCGCCCACAGGGCCACCTTGACGGTCTTGCCCAGCCCCAGGCCCCGCACCCCGAAGATGATGCGCGGCCGGAACCCGGAGCGCACCAGGGGGATGTAGAGGATCAGCGCCTGGACCGCGATGCCCAGGGTCGTCGTCGCCCCGATGAGGGTGATCCGGCCCCAGCCCCAGACCTCTGCGCTTTCACCGGTGGTGTAGCGGCCGTAGATATGGAGGTAGAACAGGATCGAGGCGATCGAGATGATGTTGTTGAGCACCGGGGACCACATGTAGGGCCCGAAGCTCGAGCGGGCGTTGAGCACCTGCCCCCACAGGGCGTACAGGCCGTAGAAGAAGACCTGCGGCATGAACCAGAACGCGAAGGCGAAGGACAGCGTTCGCCACTGCCCCTGGGCCAAGGAGTTGGCGTTGAGGGTGAAGATGAGGGGCGCGGCCGCGGTCGCGATGCACGTGACCGCCAGCATGAGCGTGGCCGCGGCGGTCAAGAGGCGGTTGACGACCTCCTCGCCGTTGCGCCGTCGCAGTGCCTGAACGATCTGCGGCACCAGGATCGCGTTGAGGATCCCGCCGATCATCATGTTGTACAGGTAGGTGGGCAGGTTGTTGGCCGTGTTGAAGGCGTCGGCGGCCCCCGACCCGGTGGCGCCCAGCGCCATGACGATCAGGGCGTTGCGCACCATGCCCAGAATGCGGGAGACCAGGGTCCCCGAGGCCATGATGGCCGAGGAGCGCGCCAAGGACGCCTGGCTGCGCCCCTGGGAGGAGGATCGCCCGATCCGTACACGCTTGATGATGCTCATGCCGTCTCCTGTGCAGCCGGGGCCACCGCGGTGCGGCGGCCTCGTCGTACTGTCCTCACCGTACCGGTCACCACGATGGCGACCAGGACCCCGACGATGACTCCGGTGCCGCGTCCCTCCCAGTCGGCGCGCACGCGCATGTTGACGGTGGTGGGGGTGCCCACGGTGGTGCCGTCGGCGGCGAGCACCTGCACCGTCAGGCCGACGTCGCCCGAGCCGACGGCCTGGATCGGCACCGTGACCTTGGCCTGCTGGTGGGCCGGGACCCGCACGGTGGTGGTGCGCGGGACCTGGAGTCGCTTGTTGTTCGAGACCAGGTAGACCTGAACCGTCACGTCCTGGTTCAGGGAGGAGGTGATGCGCACCGGCAGCTGGGCCTCGGAGCTGATGACGTTGATGGTCGACGACGGCACCGCGGCCAGCGAGGAGGTGACGTTGGTGCCGGAGGCCTCCGCGGCCGGAACCTGGGCGTTGCGGGTCCTGGGATCGGCTCGCCAGGACGCTGATGAGACGACTGCCTGCAGGTCGGTGTAGTCGCCCAGCACCGCGGCCGGCTCGGAGAGCACGGAGGAGATCGACTGCAGGGTTCCGGCTGTACGGCCGGCGGCGACGAGGGTGTCGGTGGACAGCTCGTTGTCGTCGATCACCGTCTCCGGCAGCTCGGAGCGCTCGATCCGCGAGGTGCCCTCGTTGACGGCTGCGACCTCCTCCTGGGCGCGCTCCTGAAGGGCGTCCAGGGGCTGGGACCGGGCCCAGGAGACCGAGCGCAGGGTGGCCACCCGCTCCCGCACGACGGACGGTTGCACGGCGGAGGCGGCCTGGCGGGGCATCGCCACGACGACGTCTCTCTCCAGCGCCGGGGCCTGGCGGACCAGGATGGCGCTGTTGCTGCGCAGCAGCTGGCGGGTGTCGAGCTCGGCCGCCTGGGCGCTCTGGACACTCTGGGTGCTCTGATCGGAGCCAGTGGGCCTGGCGTTCTCACCGGTGAGTGCCCCCGACAGGGACTGCTCCGGAATCAGGACCGCATGGCCCCCGGACGCACCCAGACCCGAAGGGGTGTAGGTCA
>CAJZFF010000369.1 GCA_915069725.1 uncultured Actinomyces sp. | reverse complement strand
TCCATCCAGTCGATGGCCAGCGCGCCCGCTCAAGCGACCGCCGGCCAGGACTCCGCGGCCGCACCCAGCCCCCAGCAGCAGGAGCCGGCAAAGGATGCCGAGAAGTCGGACTCCGCACTGAGCTTCCCCGGGAAGCAGAGCGACGACGTCGTCGGAAACGCCGGTGACACGATCGACGACGACGGCATCAAGGTCAGCGCCACGCCTGTGGCCGCGGGTGATGCCACCCTGGGCCCCACCGCCTGCTCGACCATCACGATCACCAACGGTTCCAAGAACACCCTGGACGTCAATGCCCTGGACTTCACCTTGCAGGAACCGGCTGGGGCGATCAGCAACAGCGGCTTCATGGGGTCGAGCAACCACCTGTCGGCCTCCAAGCTGATCGCGGGAGGCTCGGTCAGCGGCGATGTCTGCTTCGATACCGACGTGTCAGCCGGAGGGCAGTACGTGCTCCTCTACAAGCCCACGCTCTCCCTGTTCGGGCACCGCCGGGCCTGGATCAACAACCTCTGACATCCCACGGGGTCCGCAGGTGCATCTGGCACTGCGGGCCCCGCCGGCCGGGGACATTCCACGCGGCCGGGCGCGTGTCCTTCCGGCCGGGGGCGTTCGACGCCGTCGGGGACAGCAATCCCGTCCCCGCACGCGCGAGACGTCCCCCGCCGGAAGAGAATGTCCCCAGCCACCTGGGACCCCGGCTCAGCTCAGATGCCGCGCGCCGATAGCACGCCGTCGATCGCGCGCAGCTCCTCAAGGACCTTAGGCTCGATCTCGCCCTCGACGTCGACCAGCGTCACCGCCAGCTCGCCACGCGACTTGTTGAGCAGGTTGGCGATGTTCTGCCCGTGCTGAGCCACGATCGTGGAGACCTGACCGACCATGTTGGGCACGTTGCGGTTGACGATGACGAGCCGGTGCGTGCCCTCCTGACGCGTCATGACGGCCTCGGGGAAGTTCACCGAGTTGTGGACCTGCCCGTCCTCAAGGAAGCCGCGCAGGGAGTCGGCGGCCATGATGGCGCAGTTGCGCTCGGCCTCCTTGGTGGAGGCGCCCAGGTGCGGCAGGGAGATGCACTTGGGGTGCTTGTGGACCTGCGTGGAGGGGAAGTCGCACACGTAACCGCGCAGCGTGCCCTCGTCCAGGGCCGCCACGACGGCGTCGGTGTCGACGATCTCGGCGCGCGCGAAGTTGAGCAGCACCGCGGTCTCCTTCATGAGGGCCAGGCGCTGGGTGCTCACCAGTCCACGGGTGGCGGGGATGAGGGGCACGTGGACGGTGAGGATGTCGGCGCGGCGGAAGACCTCCTCCATGGAGTCGGCCCGCTCGACCTCGGCGCTCAGGTGCCAGGCGTGCTCCACGGAGATACCCGGGTCGAAGCCGACGACGTTGAGCCCCAGCCCCAGGGCGGCGTTGGCCACCTGCACGCCGATGGCCCCCAGGCCGATGACGCCGAGCGTGCGGCCGGGCAGCTCGAATCCGACGAACTGCTTCTTGCCGGCCTCGACGGCCTTGGCGATCTCGGCGTCGTCGCCCTCGAGGGTGTGGGCGAAGCGGGCCGCCGGGATGAGGTTGCGCGAGGCGATGAACAGGCCCGCCAGGACCAGCTCCTTGACGGCGTTGGCGTTGGCGCCGGGGGTGTTGAACACGGGCACGCCGCGCTCGGTGAGCGCCTCGACCGGGATGTTGTTCGTGCCGGCGCCGGCGCGGGCCACGGCCAGGACCGACTCCTCGATGGGGGTGTCGTGGAGCTTGGCCGAGCGCACCAGGAGGGCGTCGGGCTCCTCCACGGAGCCGCCGACCTCGTAGAGCTCGTCGGGCAGGCGGGACAGGCCGGCCCCGGAGATGGCGTTGAGGGTACGGATGCGGAACTTGTGGTCAACGCTGCTGGTGGTCACGGAAGTACTTTCTGCAGAGCGGTCCGGGTGGAGGAAGCGGTTGGGACGGGTAGCAGGGCCCGCGGGCCGATGGCTGGCCCGCACACCGGTCGGGCCCACAGGCCAGGCGAGACGGCCGGGATGGCGAGCCGGCGGGCGCTCAGGCCCGGGCGGCGAAGTCGGTCATGTAGTCGATGAGGGCGCGCACGCCCTCGATCGGCATGGCGTTGTAGATGGAGGCGCGCATGCCGCCCACGGAGCGGTGCCCCTTGAGGTTGGTGAGCCCGGCGGCCTCGGCGCCGGCCAGGAAGTCGGCGTCGCGGGCGGGGTCGGCCAGGGTGAAGGGCACGTTCATCCAGGACCGCGAGCGCTCCTGAACCGGGTTGGCGTAGAAGTCGGAGGAGTCGATGTAGCCGTAGAGAAGCTCAGCCTTGGCGCGGTTGCGCTCGGCCATCGCCTCCAGGCCGCCGCCGTCCTCGATCCAGTGGCCGATGAGCCCCAGCAGATAGATGGCGAAGGTGGGAGGCGTGTTGAGCATGGAGTCGGCGTCGGCCATCTTCTGGTAGTCCAGGACGGTGGGGGTCACCGGGCGGGCCCGCCCCAGCAGGTCCTCGCGCACGATGACGACGGCCAGGCCCGAGGGCCCCATGTTCTTCTGAGCCCCGGCGTAGATGAGGCCGTAGCGGGAGACGTCGATGGGCCGCGAGAGGATCGTGGAGGAGAAGTCGGCCACGAGCGGGACGTCGCCGGCGTCGGGCACGTAGTCGAACTCGACGCCGCCGATGGTCTCGTTGGGCGTGTAATGCAGGTAGCGGGCGGCCTCGGGCACCGTGAAGGAGCCGGGCTCGGGAGTGGTCGTGTAGGAGGAGGCGGCCTCGTCGGCGGGCACGACGACGTCGAGCTCGTAGGCGCCGGCCTGCTTGATGGCCTTGGCGGACCACTGGCCGGTGTTGAGGTAGGCGACCGTGTCACCGGGGGCGGTCAGGTTGAGGGGGATACCGGCGAACTGGGCGCTGGCCCCGCCCTGAAGGAAGAGCACGCGGTAGCTGTCGGGGACGGCCAGGAGTCGGCGCAGAGTGGCCTCGGCGTCGGCCGCGCAGGCCACGAAGTCGGCCCCGCGGTGAGAGACCTCCAGGACGGACATCCCCGATCCTCGCCAGCTGGTGAGCTCGGAGGCGGCCTGCTCGAGGACGGGCAGGGGGAGCTGGGCGGGACCGGCGGAGAAATTGAAGACGCGCACGGAGTCATCATTGCCGCTTAT
>CAJZFF010000368.1 GCA_915069725.1 uncultured Actinomyces sp. | reverse complement strand
GGCGGCGAGCCGGTGGATGGTGTGGCCCTCCGGCATACGTCGGTCCCGGCTCAGGCCCCGGCCGGGGTGGCAGTGGGAGCGCCGGAGGGGCCTCCAGCAGGGGCGGCTCCGTCGTGAATGCGCCTCTCATAATCGGCGAGCTGGGCGATGCGCCGCGCATGGCGCTCGTCTCCGCTGAAGGGTGCGGCGAGGAAGGCATCAATGATCGCCAGACCCGCTCCCAGGTCATGCATGCGCCCGCCCAGGGCGACGACGTTGGCGTTGTTGTGCTGGCGGGCAAGCCTGGCGGTCTCGATCGACCAGGCCAGGGCGGCACGCACCCCGTCCACCTTGTTGGCGGCGATCTGCTCCCCGTTGCCACTGCCTCCGAGAACAATGCCGAGGCTCCCGGCGTCGGCCACGACGGCCTCCCCGCAGGCCAGGCAGAAGGCGGGGTAGTCGTCATCCGGGTCGTAGGAGTGGGCTCCATGGTCGATGACGGTGTGCCCCTGCTCCCTCAAGTGCGCGCTCACGGCGCTCTTGAGCTCATAACCGGCGTGGTCGGAGGCGATATGGATGCGCATGGGCAGAATTGTGCCTCACGCGAACAGCGCTTCGCACCATGAGGCAATGGGCGCCGTCGGGGCGCCTGAGAGCAGCGGAGCGGGTTAGCGTGTCCGCTATGACTGACGCCTGCGCGACCTCACCGACTCCCACCGGCCCTGCATCGGACTCACCGGCCCAGCACTCTCTGCCGGCGAGCAGCTCCCCTGCCGCCGACGAGGTCCTCGCCGGCGTGCTGGAGACGGCGCACACCGACACCTCGGTGCGTCCCCAGGACGACCTGTTCCGTTTCGTCAACGGCCAGTGGCTCGCGACTGCCGAGATCCCGGCGGATCGTCCCAGCAGCGGCGCCTTCACCACTTTGCGCGACGAGGCCGAGGCCGCCTGCCGCCAGATCGTCGAGGAGCTCGCCGAGCAGTTCTCCTCCGTGGCGCCCGAGGGGGCCTCGGAGGTCCTGGCCACCAACCGGGGCCGAGTCGGTGCCCTCTACGAGGCCTTCATGGACGAGGCCCACCTGGAGGAGCTCGGGGCCGAGCCACTGGCGGAGGAGCTGGCGCCAGTACTGGATGCCTCTTCCAAGGAGGAACTGGCACGAGTGCTGGGAGAGATGACCCCGATCGGTTTCATGGGCGTGGTTGGTGCGGATGTCGAGGTCGACATCAACGACCCGGAGCGCTACACGAGCTGGATGGGTCAGTCGGGGCTGGGCCTGCCGGACGAGTCCTACTACCGCGAGGAGGCTCAGGCCCCGCTGCGCCAGGCCTACGTTGAGCACGTGGCCAGGATGATGGCGCTGGCGGGTCTGACGGACTCCTTCGGCGCCTCGGGTGAGGACCTCGCCGAACGGGTCATGGCCGTGGAGACCGCCCTGGCCAAGGGCCACTGGGACCGCGTCACCTGCCGTGACGTGGAGAAGATGAACAACCCGATGTCCTGGGCGCAGATCGTGGACTCGGCCCCGAACCTGCCCTGGGACGAGTGGCGCGAGGGGATCCGTGCGGCCGCCCGGGGTGCCGGCGTCGAGCAGACCGCCTTCCTCGAGGAGGCCATCGTCACCCAGCCCGACTACCTCCCCCACGCGGCCGGCGTCTGGCAGGAGACCGACCTGGAGGATCTCCAGGCCTGGGCCGCCTGGCACGTCGTTCACGGACGGGCCTCCCTGCTGTCAGGGGCCTTCGTGGAGGAGAACTTCGACTTCTACGGCCGCACGCTCCAGGGGACAGACGAGCTGCGGCCCCGCTGGAAGCGCGGCGTCGGTCTGGTGGAGTCCTGCCTGGGTGAGGCACTGGGTGAGATCTACGTGGAGCGGCACTTCCCGCCGTCGCACAAGTCGGCGATGGAGGCCCTGGTGGGTCGGCTCATCGAGGCCTACCACCAGTCCATCTCCTCGTTGGAGTGGATGAGTCCGGCCACACGGGAACGGGCCCTGGAGAAGCTGGCGCTGTTCACCCCCAAGATCGGCTACCCGGTGCGCTGGCGCGACTACTCCGCCGTCGAGGTCGTCCCCGGGGACGTCCTGGCCTCGGTGCGCAGCGTGGAGCGGGCCGATATGGCCTACTCGCTGAACAAGCTGACCAAGCCGGTGGATCGCGACGAGTGGCACATGACCCCCCAGACGGTCAACGCCTACTACAACCCCACCATGAATGAGATCGTCTTCCCCGCAGCGATCCTTCAACCCCCCTTCTTCGACCCGCAGGCCGACGACGCCGTGAACTACGCGGGGATCGGCGCCGTCATCGGCCACGAGATCGGCCACGGCTTCGATGACCAGGGCTCGACCTTCGACGGCACTGGGAAGGTCAGCGACTGGTGGACCCAGGAGGACCGGGAGGCCTTCACCGAGCGCACGAGCGCGCTCATCAGCCAGTACGACGCCTACACGCCCGAGGTCGTCGTCGCCAAGCACCGGGACGCGGGCACGGCGCAGGAGGAGATCCCGCACGTCAACGGCGCTTTGACCATCGGCGAGAACATTGGCGACCTGGGTGGCCTGGGCATCGCCCTCAAGGCCTACTCCCTGGCCCTGGCCGACGCCGGCATCCCCTCAGTGGATGAGGCTCCTGTCATCGACGGGCTCACCGGCCTGCAGCGCTTCTTCTACTCCTGGGCGCGGATCTGGCGCTCCAAGAGCCGTCCGGACTACGCCGAGCTCCTTCTGACAGTCGATCCGCACTCGCCGGCGGAGTTCCGTTGTAACGGGATCGTGCGCAATGTGGATGCCTTTTACAAGGCCTTCGCGGTGGATTCCAACGATGCCTTGTGGTTGTCCCCAAACGAGCGGGTCTCTATTTGGTAAATGGCCCGGTCACTCGGATTCGAGCCCCAGGGCCCGAAACTCGTTGCCCCACTTAGAAGAATCCACAACTACTCACGACTGAGGTCGATACCTCATTCACAAAAAACCATGGAACCTCACCCTGAAGAACGCTAGGGTGGGAGCAACGCGGTGACACCCCGACTCACCGGTTGCCACCTATCCCCTTATATCTAGGAGTACTCATGCGTCTCGGACGCCCCCTGGCCGCCGCGAGCGTGATGGCCGCCGCCATCGGCGCCTCCCTTGCCGCCTCCCCCGCCCTGGCCGACGGCAGTATC
>CAJZFF010000367.1 GCA_915069725.1 uncultured Actinomyces sp. | reverse complement strand
GCTCCCACCGCCCGGGGACTGTCCGCGAGCGCCGACGCCGGGCAGAGTGACGACCCGGAGGAGCGCGGCCGCTCGCGTGCCCGGCAGGCCGCCATGGCCATGACCGGTGCCGGGGAGGACGACGACGCGATCCTCCTCAAGGGCGCCAGCGCACTGAGCGCCCCGAGCTCGCGAGTCGAGACCCACTGGGCCGGGGTGCTCGTCGCCATCGTCCTGTTCCCTCTGGCCTGGTTCCTCGTGCACGACGGCGCCGCCACCCTGACCGGTGGCAACCCCTCGGCCTGGCCCTCGGCGGCCTCCCCGATGGGTGCGCTGGAGATTCTGGGCGGGACTGCGGCCTGCGCCGCCGCCCTGTTCATGATCTCGCGCTCCTCGCTGGGGGCCTTCGTCGTCGGCGCCCTCAGCACGGTCATCGGCCTGCCCTTCATCCTCATGCCGGGCGTCACCAAGTCGATCCTGGGGCCCACGGTCGATCGGCTCCAGGCCCACTCCGACCTGGGTAAGGCCCTGTCCACCTACGTCATGGACGACGGCCTCTCGGGCCGCTTCATCCTCATGGGCATGCTCACGATCATGGTCGCCGTCGTTGGTCATCTGGCGCGTCGTGCGGGACAGCGCACGCAGGACGAGGGCCGCGGCCCGCGTGACTGAGCCCGACACCACCCCGACGCCTACCGGCGCCGACGAGGCAGGCGCGCCGTCGGCTCGGCGGATGCAGACCCTCGCCGATGCGGCCCGGGATGCGGTGCCCATCGTCGTCGGATACGTGACGCTGGGGCTGGCGGCCGGGATGCTGCTGGTCGCCGAGGGCCTGGCCTGGTGGTGGGCGCCGGTGTGGAGCCTGGTCATCTACTCCGGGACCATGCAGATGCTGGGGGAGCCGCTGGCGGCCATCGCCCTGTCCACCGGTTTCGTCTCGGGCCGGCACGTCTTCTACGGGCTGGGCTTCCCCCTGGAGCGGGTGCGGGGCAGGGCGCTCACGCGCCTCTACGCCGTCCACGCGATCACCGACGAGGTCTACGCGCTGCTGGCGGCGCGCGACCGGCGGGCCATGAGCGGACGCTACCTGGTGGGTGTGGAGGCGATCAGCCACGCCTCCTGGGTGTCGGGCACGACCGTCGGGGCACTGGCCGGTACCGCCCTGGCCTCCGCGGTGGGTGAGCGCATCGAGCTGCTCGGCTTCGTGCTCACGTCCCTGTTCGTGGTCCTGGCCATCGAGAACTGGCGCAATCACCCCGACATCGGGGTGCTGTGCGCGGGGCTGGTGGCCGGCGGGGTCGGCCTGGCGATCGGTGGTTCGGCGGCACTGCTGACCGCGCTGGTGATCCTCGCCGTCGGCCTGGTGGGGCTGTACGCCTGGCGCGGCCGCCGTCCCGGGGAGAGCGCGCCGGAGTCGGGGCGGAGGGATAGCTGATGCTGACCAACTCGCAGATCGCGGTCGCCGTCGTGATCGTCACCGTCATCACCTTCGTGTGCCGGATCGTGCCCTTCGCGCTGCTGCGCGGGCGTCAGGACAGTGCGCTGCTGGCCTTCCTGTCCCGGGCGATGCCACTGGGGGTCATGATCGTCCTGGTGGCCTACACGCTGGGCGGCGTGAGCCTGGCACCGTCCACCTGGCTGCCAGCGGTCGGCGGGATCGGGGCGACGGCGGGCCTGCACCTGTGGCGGCGCTCCATCGGGCTGTCACTCATCGGCGGCACCGGCGTGTACGTCGCCCTCAGCCTCCTGCTGGGCTGACCCGCCGCGGCCGGTGGCCGACCATGTAGAAGACGATGAGGGCCACGTAGGTGACCACGCTCAGCCAGGCGCTGACCAGTCCCAGCAGCGCGGCCAGTGAGTAGAGCCACGGTCCCATCGCGAAGCGCCGGGTCATGGAGCGCACCTCCGCCTCGGAGACCCCTGCTCGCAGGCGGCTCCGGTCCTGGATGGAGGCCCGCCACAGGGCGTTGAAGAACAACCCACCGACCACCATGACCATCCCGTAAAAGACGGCGCCAGTGCGCTCGTCGTGGCCGGACTCCAGGGACCGGGTGAGGACCGAGGTGGCGAAGGGCAGGAAGGCGACGTCGAGCAGGAGGAAGAGGTTGCAGATGAGCATCCACTGGTCGACGCTGCGCACCCGCACGAAGATGGCGTGATGGTTGAGCCAGACCTGCCCCACCAGGAGGAAGCTGAGGACGAAGCCCACGTAGCTGGGCCACAGGGAGGCCAGGGAGTGCAGGAGGCTCCCGCCGCCGTCGGGCAGCTTGATCTCCAGGCTCAGCAGGGTGATCGCGATGGCGATGACCCCGTCGCTGAAGGCCTCCAGGCGTCCAGGTGAGACGGGCGCCGATTCCTCCTCCCCTTGAGCGCCGCCGGCCCCAGCGGCCGCCCCCTCCTCGAGGGCCGGGTCAGTAGCCGGGCCTGAGGCCCCGACATCCGCATGCGCACAGCCGCACGAGTCAGTGCGGATACCCTCGGCGAGGTCGTTGGCAGAACCATCAGCCGAGTCATGGTGGCGCTGGGCAGTCATGCCTTCTCCTTCCTGCCGTGGACAGGGATATAGGGACATTCTGCGCCGACGGGGACATTCCGGCACCCGCGGGGACAATCGACGCCGCCGGGGACCGAATACCTGTCCCCCAATGCGCGCCCTGTCCCCGCCCGGGACAACACGCCCCCAGCCGCGCAGAACGTCCCCGGCGGACGGCCCACGAGTGGGACCTGCTGCCCCTCAGGCGGTGCAGGACGACGTGGGCGGTGCCGGACGGCCCCGTCGCCGGTACGGGGCGCCGACCAGTAGGCTGCGGACGTGCCTGTTGACGTCAATCGCCCCGGCCCCTGGACCCACCGCAACCTCACCGCCCGCGGCACTCGTTTCCATGTCGCGCTGGCGGGCCCCGAGGCCCCGGCCGGAGCCGGCCCCCTCACCCTCCTGGTGCACGGCTTCCCCGAGTGCTGGTGGACCTGGCGTCACGTCATCCCCGCCCTGGCGCAGGCCGGACACCGCGTGGCGGCCCTCGATCTGCGTGGCTTCGGCGGATCGGATCGGCCGCCATCGGGCTACGACCTTGTGACGCTCGCCCAGGACCTGGCCGCCGTGGTCCGCTCCCTGGGGCACGAGCGGGCCGTGGTCGTCGGTGCGGGGCTCGGTGGCCAGGTCGCCTG
>CAJZFF010000366.1 GCA_915069725.1 uncultured Actinomyces sp. | reverse complement strand
CGGCGGCCGACGGCGGAGGCCAGTCGGCGCAGGCCCGTCAGCCGGCCATCCGGCCGCGGTCCACCGGCATACAGGGCCAACAGTGCCAGCCAGCCGCAGGCGCCGGCCAGGCCGAAGAACTCCGTCATGGCGAAGTCCCACGGCCAGAGCTGCACCGTCGTCGCGAGCGTCAGCGCGCCGTGGAACGCCGCGAGCGCCCCCAGCACCAAACCGCCCAGGCCCACGGAGATCAGCAGGCGCCGGTGCCGCTCCGGATGGGTGAGGAGGTCGGTGTCGGCCAGGCGGGCACCGATCACCGCGGCTGGGACGATGAGGGCGATGAGCACCTGCACGACCAGCACCACGGCCCACTGCAGGGCATTGCTGACAACCCAGAGCAGCGCCGCTGTCAGCGAGACCGACTGCTCCCCGGAGGCCGTCAGGGTGTCGCCGCCCGACAGGGTCCCGGCGGCCAGATACGTCACCAGGGCCAGCACGGAGATGATGCCCGCGATGAGGTAGAGCACCGAGTAGTTCTTGCGGGCCAGCAGGTTGGCCAGGAGGACGGCGACCAGCCCATAGGCGCCGATGATGTCGCCGGGGAAGACGAGGCCGTGGACGAAGCCGAACAGAAGCATCCACCAGCCACGGCGTCGCACCAGGCGGTAGGCGTCGATGGTGGCCATCTCACGGGCCCAGGCCGCCTCGTGCGGCATCGGCTCGCGTCCCTCCGGCGCGCCGGGAAGGGAGGCGAGGTAGGTCTCGGTCCCGGAGGCGATGCGCCGGTTAATCATGGTCATGAGCCCGAAGCCGAAGAGCATCGCGAACAGCGGGTAGGCCCGGTGGTCCACCACCAGCGCGCGGACGAACATCCACCAGGCGTCGACGGACGAGGCCGGCGGCTCGGCCCCGTTCGGCATCTTGTTCCATGACGGAACGTTGGCCACCGCGATGAGCAGGAGCATGAAGCCGCGGGCCACGTCAGGGGCGGGGTACCGCACGCCCCGAGGTCCGGTGAAGGAGGTTGTCATCCGCATGCGCAGGACCCTACGACCGGTGGGAGACCGGCTGCATCCGCCTGAAGAACGATGCGCCGGGGCCGTGCGCCGCACCGGCCGAAGAGCTCAGTGCCGCATCTGTGCCCGCGCAGTGCCCGTCAGTGCCACCGGGGACTCATGGGCACGAGATCGGTGCTCACTGTGCCCGCAGTTCCGGCGGTGCGCCAGCGCCCCGCCTCGGGGTGGTGTCCTGCAGGTCCACGGCCTTGGCGGCCGGGCGCGACGACCTGGACCTCGCCGTCGGCGGCGGCGGCGAAGATCCGCTGGATGACGGCCTCACGACTGCGCATGCGGGCGTTGTCCGCCTCCAGCTCCTCGACGCGGGTCTCCAGGGCGAGGATGCGGCGGATGCCCTCGAGGTTGATGCCCTCCTGGGACAGGGACTGGATGCGGCGCAGGCGCTCGACGTCGCGGTGGGAGTAGCGCCGGCCCCGCCCGCGGGTCCGGGCGGGGCTGACCAGTCCGAGCCGGTCGTACTGGCGCAGGGTCTGGGGGTGCATCCCGGCGAGCTCGGCCGCCACCGAGACCACGTAGACCGCGCGCTCGGCCGCGTCCTCGGCCAGGTAGCCCAGGCCCTGCCCGGCGCGACGCCGGCTCACTTGCCGGCCTCCTCCATGAGGGTGGCCCGCGGGTCGGTGTCACCCATGGCCTCATCGAAGGCCTCGAGGGCCTCCTTGGCGGCCTTGGAGAGCTTCTTGGGCACGGCCACCTGGATGGTCACCAGCAGGTCGCCGGTCTTCTTCCGGGTGGTGGCGCCCTTGCCGCGCAGGCGCATGACGGTGCCCGAGGAGGTTCCGGGCTTGATCTTGATCTTGGAGGTGCCGCCGTCGAGCAGCGGGACCTCGACCGTGGCGCCCAGGGCGGCCTCGCGCAGCGTGACCGGCAGGTCCATGCGCAGGTTGGCGCCGTCGACCGGGTCGATGGAGTACACCGGGTGCTTGTTGACGCTGATGGACACCACCATGTCGCCGTTCTCGCCGCCGTTCAGGCCGGCTCGGCCCTTGCCGCGCAGGCGGATCTTCTGGCCGTCGCGCACGCCCGCCGGGATACGGACCTTCATGGTGCGCCCGTCCGCGGTCAGCTCCACGGTGGTGCCGGTGACGGCGTCGCGCAGGTCCAGCGTCGCCGAGGTCAGGACGTCGGCGCCCTTCTGCGGACGGGGCTGGGGGGTGAACCCGCCAAAGCCGAAAGGGCCGGAGCGGCCACCGGAGCGGGTGGGGCTGGGGGTGCCGCCGAACATGCGCAGCAGGTCGTCAAGGTCGGGCTCGCCGGCCCCGCCGGCGGTCTCGAAGCGAACGTTGCCGCCCTGGCCACCGAACATGGAGGAGAAGATATCCTCGAAGCCGGCGCCGCCGGCCCCTCCCGGGCCACCGGCCTGGAAGCGGGCGCCGCCTCCGGCCATCGAGCGGATCGCGTCGTACTGCTTGCGCTCGGCCTCGTCGGACAGGACCGCGTAGGCCTCTCCGATCTCCTTGAACTTCTTCGCCGCCGCGGCGTCGTCGGGGTTGCGGTCCGGGTGGTACTTCTTGGCGAGAGTCCGGTAGGCCTTCTTGATCGTCGCGGAGTCGGCGTCCTTGGCGACGCCGAGGACCGCGTAGAAGTCCTTGGTCATCCAGTCCTGGCTGGCCATGGGTCACCGCCTCCTTGTCTGAGTGGTGGTCGTGGGTCTTGTTCTTTCTTCTGATGCGGCTGTGCTGCGGGCACCCCCATTACCGGCCCGGGCATCAGGTCGGGTTGACGACCTGGACACGGGCTGCTCGTACGACGCGCTCACCGAGGCGGTAGCCGGGTTGGAGCACGAGGGCGATGGACGGTTCGGACACCTCGTCCGATTCGGTGGCCATGAGGGCCTCGTGAATGGTCGGGTCGAAGGGCTCGCCCTCCTGACCGAAGCGCTCCAGACCGAACTTGTCAGCCAGGACCGCCTCGAGCTTGTCCGCAGTGGTCTCGAACGTGCCGGTCAGGTCACCGTGCTGACGGGCCAGAGCGATCTCGTCGAGCACCGGGATGAGGGCCTCGACGACGGCCGCCTGCCCGGCCTCTCGGTGCCCGGCGGCGCCTTCGCGGGAACGCCGCACGAAGCCCTGGTACTCCTGCTGAAGGTTGTACAGGTCGGCGCGA
>CAJZFF010000365.1 GCA_915069725.1 uncultured Actinomyces sp. | reverse complement strand
CACGCGGCCCCGGCCGGGGGCGCTCGCCCCACCGGACGGGCCGGCGGCGCGAACGGCGTGCTCCTCGGGGATGGAGTTGTGCTGGGAGACAGGGAGGGGGGAGTGTCGCATCAAGGGTGCCTTACTCGTTCGATGAGGGCGTCCAGGACGGCGGCGCAGCCGTCCCGCCACACGGGCTCGGTCAGGATATCGCCGCGGTCGCGCACCCACTGCGGCGCGCTGCCCATGACGACGCCGGCCCCGGCCCACTCGATCATCTCGACGTCGTTGGAGCCGTCCCCGACCGCCAGGACGTGGGCGGAGTCGGTGACCAGGCGGGCGATGAGCGCATCGAGGGCGGAGGCCTTGGTGACGCCCTCAGGGGCGACGTCGAGCCAGGCCGTCCAGCCGATGGCGTACTCCACCGAGTGCAGCCCGGAGTCGGCCACGATCTCGGAGAAGCGCTCCACGGACATGCCCGGGGCCCGCAGGACCACGCGGGTGACCGGCTGGGAGACGAGCTCGTCGAAGGTGACGACCCGCTGGTCCTCGATGAGCTCGCCGTCGGGGAAGAGCCGGGAGACCTTGAAGCCGACGCCGGGGTCCTCCACGGCGATGATCCCGTCGGGCACGGCGGCGTGCAGGGTCTCGATGGCGGTGCGCGGGTCGAAGGTGCGCGAGTCGACCACCTCGTAGCCTCCGGGGGCGTCCGGGTCGAGCCGCAGGGTCAGGGCGCCGTTGGCGCACACCATCCAGCCGGTGGACAGCCCCAGGTGGCGCACCACCGGCATGGCGGCGGCGATCCCGCGGCCGGTGGAGATGACCACGGGGACCTCGTGGGCGCGCAGGCGGGCGACAGAGGCCATGACCCGCTCCGAGACATGCCCGTCCATGTCCAGGATGGTGCCGTCGACGTCGAGGGCGACGACGAGCCCGTGGCCGGGCGCGAGCCGGGCGCCGCCGGCGGCCTCCAGGGCGTCGAGGTCCTGCATCCGGTCCTGGACGAGGGCGTGGTACTCCTCGTGGTCCAGGGGCCGACGGCGCAGGACACGCTCACCGGCGCCTGCGGTGTCGCCGGCGCCGTCCTCGAGGTGCCCGACGTACTCCGTGGAGCCGCCCAAGCGGGTCAGGGGCTGGCCGGCCGGGGCGATGCCGGTGGCGGGGTTGACGGCCGGGCCGTTGCCCGTGGGCTCAAGGCTGACGGAGCCGCCGACGGCGCCTGGCAAGGGCTCCGGCGTCGTCGACGAGGAGGACGATGGCGTGGGGCTCATGGTGGAACCGGCCTCAGGCTGTGGCGCCGACGGGCTCGATGACCTCCAGGCCGCCCAGGTAGGGGCGCAGGCCCGCGGGCACGCGCACCGAGCCGTCGGCCTGCTGGTGGTTCTCCAGGATGGCGACCATCCAGCGGGTGGTGGCCAGGGTCCCGTTGAGGGTGGCCACGGGGCTCGTGCCGCCCTCGCGGCGCTCGCGCACGGCCAGGCGGCGGGCCTGGTAGGTGGTGCAGTTGGAGGTGGAGGTGACCTCCATCCAGCGCTGCTGGGTGGGCAGCCAGGCCTCGCAGTCGAACTTGCGGGCGGCCGAGGAGCCCAGGTCCCCGGCGGCGGTGTCGATGACCCGGTAGGGCAGCTCGACCAGGGCCAGCATCTCCTCCTCCATGGCCAGGAGCCGGGCGTGCTCGGCCTCGGCGTCCTCGGGGCGGCAGTAGGAGAACATCTCCGCCTTGTTGAACTGGTGGACGCGGATGATGCCGCGAGTGTCCTTGCCGGCGGCCCCGGCCTCGCGCCGGTAGCAGGTGGACCAGCCCATGTAGCGCTTGGGCCCGGCGGACAGGTCGAGGATCTCGTCGGCGTGGTAGCCGGCCAGGGCCACCTCGGAGGTGCCGGTGAGGTAGAGGTCGTCGGCGGGCAGGTAGTAGATCTCGTCGCTGTGGGCGCCCAGGAAGCCGGTGCCGCCCATGACCTGCGGGGTCACGAGGGTGGGGGTGGTCATCGGGGTGAAGCCGTGGGCGACGGCGGCGTCCAGGGCCGCCGTCATGAGGGCCAGCTCCAGGCGCATGCCCCAGCCCTTGAGGTAGTAGAAGCGGGCCCCGGAGACCTTGGCGCCGCGGCGGGTGTCGATGATGTCCAGGCCCTCGCCGATCGCCAGGTGGTCGGCGGGCTCGAAGCCCTCGGCGGCGAAGTCACGGGGCCGGCCGCCCTCGTGGCGCAGGACGACGTAGTCCTCCTCGCCGCCCGAGGGCGCCCCCTCGATGAGGTTGGCGAACTGGCGGGCCAGGTCGTCGAGCTCGGCGGCGGCGGCCGAGGAGGCGGCCTCGGCGGCCTTGACCTGCTCGGCCAGCTCCTTGGCGCTGGCGAGGATCGCCGGGCGCTCCTGCGGCGAGGCCTTGCCGACCGATTTGGAAACGGTCTTCTGCTCAGCGCGCAAAGACTCGAAGTTCTGCAGGAGGGTGCGGCGGGCCTCATCGGCCTCGATGATGCGGTCGACGAGGGCGACGTCGGCGCCGCGGGCTCGCTGACTGGCGCGGTAGGGCTCGGGATTCTCGCGAAGCGCGCGCAGATCGATCATGGGACGAGTGTAGTCAGGGCGCCGCATCGGGCGAGCGGTGGTCCCATGTGACGCCGAACGGCATCCGCCTCGCACAAACCACTTGTGAAACTACTCGGATTCATTGGGTATGACGTAATATTGCTCGCTGAGTCAGGGCTCCGACCGCGGGCCCGACCACCCGCCACTGCCAGGACACGCTCATGCCCACCACCTCCTCCCTGCCCTCCTTCTCCCAGCTGCGGGCCTTCGTCGCGCTGTGCGACTACCAGCACTTCGGCGAGGCCGCCGTCATCCTCGGCGTGAGCCAGCCGAGTCTGTCCCAGGCGATCACCGCCCTGGAGAAGCGCATCGGCGGCGAGCTCGTCGAGCGCACCACCCGCCGGGTCCTTGTGACTCCGCTGGGCCAGACACTGCTGCCCTACGCCCGCGAGGCCGTGCTGGCCGCCGAGGCCTTCAACGACGCCGTCGCCAATCAGGGCGTCGCTCTGACGGGGACGATGCGCCTGGGGCTGATCCCCACTCTCGCCCCCTACCTGGCCCCGATCATCCTCGACGGCCTGCCCCGAGAGCTGCCCCGGCTCCAGCCCGAACTACGCGAGATGGTCACCGGCGACATCCTGGACATGCTGAGTCAGGGCCGTCTCGACGCC
>CAJZFF010000364.1 GCA_915069725.1 uncultured Actinomyces sp. | reverse complement strand
ACTTCTTCATGAGGTGGGAGACGTGGGTCTTGACCGTGGACTCGGCGACGACGAGTTGCTCGGCGATCTCGGCATTGGAGTAGCCCTCGCACAGGAGGGTGAGGACCGCCTGCTCGGCCTCGGTGACGTCGGGGGCCTGGGCCGTCTGCGGGGAGCGCAGGTGGCGGGTGACGAGCCGGGAGGTGGCGGCCGGGGAGATCGTGGTCCCGCCCGCGCTGGCGGCGATGACGGCGCGGATGATCTCCTCGGGCGAGGCGTCCTTGAGCAGGAAGCCGTTGGCGTGCTGGGCCAGCGCAGCCACCATCGCCTCGTCGTCGTCGAAGGAGGTCAGTACGACGACGGCCGTGCGGGGCCACTGGCGGCGCACTCGGGTGAGCAGCTCCAGGCCGTCCATCTCGGGCATGCGCACGTCGGTGAGCAGGACGTCCACGCGGATCTTGTGGAGGAAGGCCAGGGCGTCGGCGGCGCGCGAGAAGGTGCTGGCCACCTCGATGCGCTCGTCCGAGCTCAGGTAGGCCCGCAGCGCGTGCAGGACGAAGGGGTCGTCGTCGACGATGGCGACGCGTAGGACCTGAGAGGCAGCCGCGGGACCATCAGTAACGTTGGGGACCGTCATGGGAGAATATTATCCGGATCGGTTCAGGGGAAGGTGGCGACGGTGGCCAGCATTCTGGGGAGCCTGATGCAGCCCACGCGGTACACGACGTGGCGGCCGACCTGGCGGCTGCACCTGGCGCACGCCTTCCTGGCCGCGCTGATTACTCTGTTCTCGATCGCGACGACCTGGCCGATGTCCTCCATCGCGGTCCTCTCTGAGATCATCGGGGGGCTGGCGCTGGCGCTGAGTAGCCGCTTCCCGTGGCCCGGGGCCCTGCTGGGCAGCGCGTCGGCGTGGACCGCCACCGTGGTGCTGACCGACGTTCCCTTCTCTCCGGGAATCATCCCTTGGCTGTGCACGGCGATCCTCGTGGCCCGCGGCTTCTCGCGTATGCCCGCCTACAGCCTGGTGGTCTTCTCGCTGGTGATCCTCATCGCCGATATCCAGTGGAACGGAGCGACCCCGCCCTGGTTCTCGCTGATGCAGGTCTCGCTCTTTATCGGGGGCGGGGCCATCACTGTGGCCGAGCTCATCCGCAGCCCGCGCGACCAGGCCGAGCGCTCCCTGCACACCTACCGCGAGAGCATGGAGCGCCAGCGCCTCCTGGTGGTCACCGAGCTGCACGACACCGTGGTGCGCGACCTGACCCACGCGGTCATGACGGCCGAGCAGGCCCGGCTCGCGCACCCCGAGGACACGGCACTGGCGCTCGAGCTGGACACGATGACGGTGGCGGTGCGCGCGGCTGTGGAGCAGATGCGTCACGCACTGCGCGCCATGAGCGACATCCGCGGGGGCGAGCGGCTGGATATCGAGGCGACCTCCGCGCCGCGCCCCCTGGAGGTGGTCATCTCCGATGCCGCGGCCATCCTGGGACAGCGGGGGGCGCACCTGGAGGTCGAGGGCCTGGAGCTGCTCGGGATCCCCGTGATTCCACCGGGCGTGCGCCTCCAACTGCTGCGGGTGCTGGGCGAACTGGTGTCGAACATGTCCAAGTACACGGCTCCGCAGGGACGGGCGCGGCTGGTCATCGAGTCCGACGGGCGCTCCCTAGAGGCGATGGCGAGCAATGACGTCGGCCTCCCGGGGCAGGTGGGCGGCGTGTGGGCGGGCGCCGGCGCACCGGGTAGTGGCGTACCAGGCTATGGCGCCTTCTCCTCGGGCCTGGGCCTGGAGGGGGCGCGGCGCCGCGTGGAGGCCCTGGGCGGCAGCCTGAGCGTGAGCCAGGGCGAGGGCCGCTGGACCACGGTCTTCAGCGTCCCCTTCCAGGCCGTCTCCTGACAGGCCCGCCCGGCGTCGCGGCCTGACACAAGACCCTTCCTGCGCTACAGCCCGGACACACGCCCCTCCCGGCGTCGCGGCCGGATGTGTCGTCGCAACCAGGATGTCCGGGCGGGGACACTCCGCGCGGCCGGGTGCAAACCACTCCAGCCGGGGACAAGTTCACGCGTTCGGGGACAGCCATCCTGTCCCCGAACGCGTGGACTGCACCCGTCGATGTCGAATGTCCCCGGCCGGGAGAGCCTTCTGCCCACGCCACGTCCCTCACGAGGGCCGCTCAGCCAATCCATCCGCGGAGGAAGTGAGCCGATCGTGTCCAAATCGGATACAAAGGCTCGGAACGGACCCACACCGACGAAAGAAAACCGCATGATTCCGCGGTTCGCATGGACGGCCAAGGAGCACTGGCGGTCCTTTGTCACCGATTTGGACATTCTGGCCCGCGATCGCCTCCGGTGCGTTGTCAGTGCGCGCTGCCGAGCTCGACAAGGAGTACCCCGGCCATAATGAGCGCAATGCCGGCCACCATGGTGCGGGTCAGCGGCTCACCGAAGAGGAACCGTGAGGCGATTGCTGTCACGGCCACTCCCCCAGCCGACCAGATCCCATAGGCGACACCAAGCGCCAGGCCCTCCTTGAGAGCCAGAGTCAACAGGGCGAAGGCCCCCAGGTAGCCGGCCATGACGAGGCCGTACCATCGCAGCCCTCTTCCGTCGGAGGCGAGCTTGAGCGAGAGCGTGCCGGTGGTCTCGGAGGCGATGGCCGCCACCAGGTAGAGCCCGCTCATGACGTCTCACCGTCCTTGTCCTGCATGCCCGCGCACTGCGCCCCCACCTCCACGAGGAGCACCCCCACCATGATGAGCGCAATGCCGAGGGCGACGAGCACCGTGATCGGCTCGCCGAAGACGAGCATGGACAGCACGGCGGTCAGCGCCACGCCCAGGGCGCCCCAGAGCCCGTAGGCGACACCGAGCGGCATGCCGGCCTTGAGCGTCAGCGACAGGAGGATGAAGGCCAACGCGTACCCGATCCCCACCATGACGTAGAAGCCCGGCTGGTTCAGGGCCTGGCGCAGGGCGAGGGTCGCCGACACCTCGGAGATGATGGCGCCTCCGAGCGCCGGCCATGCGCACACGCCGTGGCCCGTAGCCCTCGCGCGATCCTTCAGCGCACCGAGCACTGTCTGGCCGGTGGACGCGCCCGGGCGGCACACGCTCCCCCACATCGACGGGCAGAGCACGTCCCTGACCGTCACGCCCGGTTCTCCGCGGTCTCGAGCCGCCGGCAGACCATGGAGCCGAA
>CAJZFF010000363.1 GCA_915069725.1 uncultured Actinomyces sp. | reverse complement strand
CCGCGCGTGAGGGTCCGCCCCGGCCGGGGCTCGCGCCCGCGCACCAAGCAGCGCCCCAGCCACGCCGACGCGGTCCTGGGCATGGTCACCCGCATCGACCGCGGCCACTACCGCATCCGCCTGGACGAGCCGGGCCTCACCGAGGACTCCAGCGGCAACATCACCGCCATGAAGGCCCGCGAGCTCGGCCGGGGCAAGGTCGTCGTCGGCGACCGGGTCGCCGTCGTCGGGGACACCAGCGGCCGCAAGGGCACCCTGGCGCGCATGGTCCGCATTGAGGAGCGCACCACCCTGCTGCGCCGCAGCGCCGAGGACGGGGACACCGCCGGCACCGAGAGGGGGATCGTCGCCAACGCGAACCAGCTCGTCATCGTCACCGCCGTGGCCGACCCCGAGCCGCGCCCACGCATGATCGACCGCTACCTCGTGGCCGCCTACGACGCCGGCATGGAGCCGCTCATCGTGCTCACCAAGACCGACCTGGCCGATGCCGCCCCGCTGACGGACCTCTACAGCCCCCTGGGCGTGCGCTGCCTTGCCACCCGACTGCGCCCCCACGGCCCCGAGACCGGACCTTCCCAAGCCGACGACGAGCGGCCCGACGACGGCATCGAGGCGGTCCGCCAGGTGCTCGACGGCGCCGTCTCGGTCCTCGTGGGCCACTCCGGGGTCGGCAAGTCCACGCTCATCAACGCACTCGTGCCCGGGGCCGACCGCGCCACCGGGCACGTCAACGAGGTCACTGGCCGGGGCCGCCACACCTCCACCAGTCTTCAGGCCCTCGAGCTGCCCGGGGGCGGCTGGGTCATCGACACCCCCGGCGTGCGTTCTTTCGGAGTTTCCCACGTCGGCAGCGCCGACGTCCTGAGGGGCTTTCCGGACCTCGCCCGCGTGGCCGAGAACTGTCCGCGCGGGTGCACCCACGAGGACGGCGTCGTCGACTGCGCCCTGGATGAGTGGGCGAGCGCGGCGGACGGGCCGGACGCCTCGGGAGCCTCGGCCGCCCGCGAGGAGCGGCGTGCGAGGGTGGAGTCCTTCCGGCGGCTGCTGGCCCCCTCGCTGGAGGCCGAGGACCCCACCCGCCCCTGAAACACTTCTGAAGCAGTCCCGGCGGCGCACGCGGAGCCCTTCCGGGCGCGTCACAGTTTCGTCGACAGCGCGACCCTTAACCCCGAGGGCCGTTTGCCCTGGTCCTGGGCGATGACCCGGCGAAAACGGCGTCAACACTGAGTTTTTTCACGTTTCAACGGGCCCGCTATTGGACTCCGTGTGCTAAAACTCACATCACGACACCGTTGCAGGATTCAACTACACACCGATTTTGACGGTTCCCACAAGCGAAAGCGCGTTAGTCTCAGGACATGCACAACCGTCCGACCCCTTCGCTTCCACGTCCCGCCCTGGGCGACCTGTCCGCACGCGCCAGTCTTTCTGCGGCGCGCCGGCGCGTCCTGGAGGTCGTGGAGGCTTCTAACGACGCGATGACGGCCGTTCAGGTCGCCAGCGCACTCAACCTTCACCACAACACCGTCCGTGAGCACCTCGACGCCCTGGTTGACGCCGGGTTCGTCACGGTGTCCACCAAGCCGACGGGCAAGCGGGGCCGCCCGGCCCTGCGCTACGCCTCAACGGCACCCGACCCCCAGCAGATGGTCGACGCCTACCTGCTGCTGCTCGACGCGATCGCCGACACCCTGGGCGAGGGCGAGGACGCCCGCGCCACCGCACTGGAGATCGGTCGCCGCTGGGCCGAGCTGACCCCCGGCACCATCGCTGAGCCCACGGTCGACGGCGAGCAGGTGGACCGGGTCACCGCCCTCATCCCCTACCTGGCAGTCATGGGCTTCGCCCCGGAGGTCTCCGGAGACAGCGTCGTCCTGCGCTCCTGCCCGCTCATCACCCGCAACCACCAGCCGCGCGACCTGGTGTGCACCATGCACGAGGGTTTCCTCCGGGCCGTCGTCGGCCCCGACCCGGCCGCCTACGAGCGTCTCAAGTTCCTGCCCAACGGTCCTGACGGCTGCCAGATCAGCTCGGCTCAGCCTGTCGACGAGGAGCCGGACCTCAAGATCGTCCACGCCGACGTCGCCTGAACACGCGGCTCCAACAGCATCACCCGTCCACCCGTCCACCACTTCTAGATCGCAAGGCTTCGGCCCCGGGCACAGTCGCCCGGGGCCGAAGCGGCATTCGGTGGTGCTGCGAGTCCTGGTCTGAGGCGCCCGCGGTTCAGGCGCTGACCTCAAGGACGCCGTGAGCTCCCTTCTCCATGTCGGCGAAGGAGTGCGTCACGAACACGTAGTGTCCCGGCTCGGAGGCGACGCACTCGACGAATCCGCCCTGAGCCGGCTGCAGGCCGAGGGCCTGGGAGCCGCCGGACCAGGCGGCCCCGATCCGGTTCGGGCCGCCCAGGGTCCAGGCCCCCTCGAAGAAGACCTGGTCGAACTGCAGGCCGACGGTGTGGAACGACGTCGGAAGGGAGGGCCCGGCGGCCATGACCCAGAAGCGCACGCGCTCTCCGACCTTGGCCTTGAGCGGCTGCTGGTGGTACTGGAAGGCCACTCCGTTGAAGGTCATGAGGTCGGGGGTCTTGGCGGCGATCTTGTCCGTGTTGGGCTCGCCGCCCTCGGGGCCGAGGTAGACCTCGGAGGCGACGATGACGTACTCGCGGTCCACGGCCGCCAGCCCCGGCGGGTCGATGATGACGGCCCCGTGCATGCCGGAGGCCAGGTGCAGGCTCATCGGCGAGGTGGAGCAGTGGTAGAGCCAGATCCCCGAGTGCTGGGCCTTGAAGGTGTAGACGAGGGACTCCCCGGGGTTGATCGAGCGCATCGCCTGATCGGGCGGGGTGATCCCCGCGTGGAAGTCCAGGGAGTGGCTCATCGTGCCGTCGTTGACCAGGGTGATCTCGAAGGTGTCCCCCACCTTGCCGCGCAGGACGGGGCCGGGGACCTGCCCGTTGAAGGTCAGGCGCCGCTGGGTGACGCCGGCGCCGACCGGCATGACCTGCTCCTTGACGGTGAAGGTGTGCCGGTGGGTCATGGGGCCACCGTCGGGACTGCTGGGGGCCGGTGGCAGGGCGGCGTCGAAGGCCTTGAAGCCGGCGGGCAGCTGGGCCGAGTAGTCGGGAACCGCGTCCTTGCCGGAGCCGGCCGGCTTGCTCTGGCCGCCGCCATGCTGGTGGGCGCC
>CAJZFF010000362.1 GCA_915069725.1 uncultured Actinomyces sp. | reverse complement strand
CGCGCCGCCGGCCCGGTGGACGTCACCGACGTCGCCGATGCGGCGGCCCCCGAGGTGCCGGTGCCCTCCGGCGCTGAGGCCACCTCCGCGCCGACCGCCTCAACGCCTGAGAGCGAGCCCGAGGACCAGGCGGTGCCGGAGGCCCCGGCTGAGCAGGTCCCCGCTGAGCAGGCCCCCGCCGAGCGCCCGCAGGGCCAGGAGAACCCGGACAGGCCGCTCGAGCCTGCGGAGACTGAGGCCGCTCAGACCACCCAGGCCGAGGCTGCCGCCGAGGACCGGCCGAGCGCCGAGGAGGAGCCGACCGAGCCGACTGACCCCTCCGAGCCCGCTGAGCCTGCAGAGCCCACTGAGGCGGCCGAGCCGAGTGAGCCGGCCCCGGCGCCCTGGGGGAGTGCGGACCTGCGCCAGCGGATCTACACCGAGGTCCAGGAGTTCGTCGCCGCCATCGCGCGCCGTGACGTCAACGAGCTGGCGAGCCGCTACGGCATGGCCGGCAACGACCTGGCCGGACTCGATGAGCAGCTGGCTGACCTGTCGAGCCCCGCGTCGGACCTGACCCTCTACCCCCTGGAGCTGGCCGACGACTACGTCGACGGCCACCACCGCCTCGACCTCAGCGAGCTGGAGGGCGGCGGCGTCGTCATCAGCAGCGAGCTGTGGGCCCACGATCGGGCCTGCGGCGCGCGCCTCATCGCCCACTGGAACCCCATGGGGATCTACCCCTTCGACTTCCGCAACGTGAGCATGTGAGTCATCTCCCGAGCGCCTCTCCGGCGCCCGGCAGCTCGAGTGCGCCCCCGACCGGCAGGTACGGGGGCGCACTCGGTTCTTGGGCGGTTAGAGGGAGACGGGGATCGCTCAGGAACGGCGCCGGGGGATAGGTGCCGGGGCTGTGAACCGCATAGACTTCCCGCCGTCAGTGTTATCCACCGAGAGGGGACGTCTGTGTCGACGGCGCAGTACCCGGCACGGGCCCGTGTCGCCGCCTGGGCAGTGCACATCTTGACCATGTCGGGACTGGTGTGGGCCAGCCTGGCCATGCTCGCCACCATCAACCCCAACCGGAAGATCACGTGGATGTGGGTCTGGCTGCTCGTCGCCCTCGTCGTCGACGGCGTTGACGGCACCCTGGCCCGGCGCGCCAGGGTCTCCGAGATCATCCCCTGGTTCGACGGCGGCATCGTCGACATCGTCGTCGACTACCTCACCTGGACCTTCATCCCGGCGGTCTTCATGTACGTGGCCCTGCCGATGGGGGGCAAACCGGTGGCCGGCCTGCTCATGGCCCTCATCCTGAGCTCGTCGATGTTCTGCTACGCCAACAAGCAGTGGAAGTCCACCGACTACTACTTCGTGGGCTTCCCGGCCGCCTGGAACATCGTGGCCCTCATGTTCTATGTGCTCCAGACCCCGGGGGTCTTCAACATCATCGTCACCCTCATCTTCGTGGTGCTGACCCTGGTGCCCACGCACTACGCGCACCCGGCCCGCGTCAAGCGCTTCCGCGCCCTCAACATCGGTGCGGTGGCCGTATGGTTCCTGGCCACCTGCTGGCTGGTGGCGATCTACCCCCACCGGCCGCTCAGCGCGGTCGCCGTCCTCATCGTCTCGGGCGGGTGGTTCCTGCTCGCCGGAGTGCTGCGCTCGATCCGCGGGGAGGAATCCACTGCGGCAGCGGCGTAGGCCGGACTAGCCGTCGCCCGGGGCGCGCAGCCCCCGGGCGACCACCACATCGCGCAGCCAGCGGCCGCCCTCCAGCAGGAAGGTGGCCAGCACAAGGCCGATGACCACCATGATGACCCAGCCGGGGTACTGGTTGCCGTGCCCGTCGTCGCCCGCCAGGAAGAAGTACACGTAGGGCGCCACGAAGGTGATGAGGGTGACGAGGAACCCGGCGAAGCGGATGCGGCGTCGCTTGCCCGCCACCATGGCGATGATCCCCCAGGTGTAGGGCACTGCGGTGATGATGTCGATGGCCCACAGCACCCAGGGGTTGCCGCGGAAGCCGGGGGCGTAGACGGCCGGGAGCGCCCGCAGCGAGGAGTAGATGAACACCGTCGCGTAGGCCAGGAAGCGGGGGTTGTGCAGCAGGCGGACGATGCCGGCACGCGGCACCAGGTCCACCTTCGCCTCCTGCAGGGCGGCCAGGGTGTGCCGGGACACGCGCAGCGGGTCCGTCCCCTCCAGCACAGTGCGCAGGTAGCGGATCTGCTCAGGCGTCCCGGTGGCCCACTCGTCCAGGAGATGGCGAGGGCTCACGGCGACGACGACGGTGCCCTCACCCTCATCGGCCCCGTCGGCCTGAGGGGCCTCGATGTCCTCGGGCGCCTCCGGGGAGGCGATGTGGACGAGGTGCTCGCCCAGGACCGTCCGCAGCAGCTCCAGGCGCTCCCTGGGAACCTCGCTCAGCCACAGGCGCTGCCCGTGCTCAACGGCCAGGGACAGCGCGTGCCCCAGAGCCCAGCCGTGCTCGTTGGGCGCCAGAAGCTCTTCGGGGTTGGAGATCTGTGCCAGCTCGGGCACCTCGGCGACGTTGAAGCGCGTCAGGTCGCCGACACGGTCGACGGCCGCCACCGTCCGCAGGACCTCGGGGTCCAGGACATGACGCCGGGTGACGGGAAGCTCCGTGACGGAGCGCAGAGCCATCACGTCCATGACGGAGGCACGGGGAGTGGGGGTGTGTTCGGGCATTGGGAAGAGCCTAAAGGAGCGGGTGCCCTTTGTGTGCATCCTGTGAACCGATACGGCTCACTCCTGGCCAGAACAGAGGGGAAACCCGCCTCCCCTCGCGCCCGTCGGTAGGGGCGCGGCCAGGACCGGGGCCCACGGCGCGGCCGAGCGCCTAGGGTGAGTTCATGAGTACTCACGCCATCCCCTCAGGGCAATCCAGCCGGCGCGGCGACCCGGGGCTGCTCGTCGTGGCCGGAGCGGGCCTCATCGGATCCCGCTTGGCGGACCTGGCCCAGGACAGCGGCTGGAGGATCCGGATCCTCCACCGCAGCGCAGCGGGCCAGGCGCCGCGGGAGGGCATCGAGGTCGATGACTCCGGCAGGGAGCACGCCTGGTGGGCACCCGCCGAGCGCCTCCTGCCGCCCAGCGCCCTGGAGGGCGCCAGGGCCGTGGTCTGCCTGTCGGGCGCACCGATCGCGCCACGCCCCTGGACACCGGCGCGCCGTCGCGAGCTGGCGGCCTC
>CAJZFF010000361.1 GCA_915069725.1 uncultured Actinomyces sp. | reverse complement strand
GGTTCCTCGGCCGCCGGTGCCCGCGCCCCCGCGAGCCGACGCCGCCCTGACGGCGGCCCAAGGGCTCAACGACCATACCGACGAGCTCACCGAGATCGCTCAGATGCCCCTGGAGGAGCGCGCAGCCGCCCTGGCCGCCATTCACGAGGACCTCGCCTCCGTCCTGCACAAGGCGGAAGGCTGATATGGCCCGGCTCATCCGCATCGACTCAGAGCTCGTGCGTCGTGGGCTGGCCCGCTCCCGCACCCACGCCGCCACCCTCATCACCGACGGTCACGTCACCCTCGACGGGCAGGTCGTCACCAAGCCCGCCCGTCAGGTCGATCCGGCCCAGGCCATCGAGATCCTGGTGCCCTCCAGCGATGACTACGTCTCCCGCGGCGCCCACAAGCTCGCCGGCGCGTTGGACGCGCTGGGCCGACGCGGTCTGGCACCCCGCATCGAGGGCCGACGCTGCCTGGACGCCGGCGCCTCGACCGGGGGCTTCACCGACGTCCTCCTGCGACGCGGTGCCGAGCACGTCGTGGCCGTCGACGTCGGCTACGGCCAGCTGGCCTGGTCGCTGCGCTCCGACCCCCGCGTCACCGCCCTGGACCGCACCAACATCCGCACACTGGATCCCGAGGCCGTCGCCCCCGCCCCGGAGCTGGTCGTGGGCGACCTGTCCTTCATCTCCCTGACCCTGGTCCTCGAACCGCTGCTGCGCGCCGCAGCCGACGACGCCGACCTCCTGCTCATGGTCAAGCCCCAGTTCGAGGTGGGCAAGGACCGGATCGGGCACGGGGGAGTGGTGCGTGACCCAGAGCTCCATGTGGAGACCGTCATGACGGTGGCTGAGAGGGCCCACTCCCTGGGTGTGGGAGTCGAGGCCGTGACCGCCTCCCCGCTGCCGGGTCCGGCCGGCAACGTTGAGTACTTCCTGAGCATGCACGCCTCCCGCGCCGGCTGCCCCGGGGACCTGAGCGGGGACGAGCTGCGCTCCAGCATCGAGGACGCCGTCGCCGCCGGCCCCGCGGCAGACGGTGCGCGACGACGCCGAACAAGGACCCACTCATGAGCAAGCTGAGCCTTTCAGACACCAGTGCTGCGACGCGCCCGGCCGAGCCGGCTGACTCAGCTGAATCCGTCGCCCTCCGCCAGCTCTCGCAGCAGCCGGGAACGCAGCAGCACGGCCGGAGGATCTCGCGTGTCATGCTGCTGCAGCGCGAGCTCAACGACAAGCCCGTCCCCGTCCCCAGGCCCAGCGCCCCCACGGCCAGCGCCGTGGCCCGGGCCGCGGCGGCGCTGCGTGCCCGAGGTGTCGAGCCGGTCGGCCCGGACTGCACCGACCACATCGACCTCGTCCTGGTACTCGGCGGCGACGGCACGATCCTGCGTGCCTTCGAGATCGCCCGCGAACGGGACATCCCCCTGGTGGGCATCAACACCGGCCACGTCGGCTTCCTGGCCGAGGCCGACCCCGATGGCATCGAGCAGGTCGTCGCGGACCTGGTTGCCGGCCGCTACACGGTCGAGACCCGCACCACTTTGGACGTGGAGGTCATCTGTCCTGACGGGACGGTCACGCGCGACTGGGCACTCAACGAGGCGGCCCTGGAGAAGCGCGACCGCGCCCGCATGATCGAGGTCGCCATTGGCGTGGACGGCCAGGCCGTCTCCTCCTTCGGCTGCGACGGCCTCATCATGTCCACCCCCACCGGCTCGACCGCCTACGCCTTCTCCTGCGGGGGCCCCGTCATCTGGCCCGAGGTCGAGGCGCTCCTCCTGGTGCCGGTGGCCGCGCACGCCCTGTTCACCCGCCCTCTGGTCCTGGGCCCCAACTCCTGCATGGAGGTCGTCGTCCAGCGGGTGGGCTTCGGAGGTGCCGAGATCTGGTGCGACGGCAGACGCAGCCTGGACGTGCCGGTCGGTGCCAGGATCCGGGTCACCCGGGCGGAGCGTCCGGTACGCCTGGCACGATTCAACCAGGCCCCCTTCGCCAGCCGCCTGGTGCGCAAGTTTGACCTGCCCGTGGAGGGCTGGCGGGCCTCCAACAGCGCCGATGAGGCCTACTCACCCGAGGAGGACGCGCTGCACCAGCCAATGGTCACCTCCGTCGACACGAGCACCGATGGCGGGAGCCGGCCGGACTCCTCGGGAGGGACAGCGTGATCGAGTCTTTGCACATCGAGGACCTCGGTGTCATCGAGGAGGCTGATCTTCCCCTCAGTCGCGGCCTGACCGCCCTGACCGGTGAGACCGGCGCCGGCAAGACGATGGTGCTCACCTCGCTCGGGCTGCTGCTGGGGCAGCGGGCCGAGACCACCATCGTGCGCAGCGGTGCCGAGCGCAGCCTGGTCGAGGGCGCGTTCCTGGTCGACCCGGAGTCGCGTGCCGCCGCCCGCGTCGTCGAGGCCGGGGGTGATCTCGACGATGACCTCCTCCTGGCCTCTCGCACGGTCCCCGCCTCCGGACGCTCCCGCGCCTACCTGGGAGGGCGCTCCGTGCCGGCCTCGGTCCTCAGCGAGGTGGGCGGCCGGCTGGTCTCCGTCCACGGCCAGGCAGACCAGCTGCGGCTGCGCTCGACCGCGGCCCAACGCGTTGCGCTGGACTCACTGGGCGGTCAGGACCACGCCGCCCTGTGCCGCCGCTACGCCCGGGCCTACCAGGCGCGCCGACAGGCCGACCAGGAGCTCCAGGACTGGCAGGCATCCGCTCAGGCCCGAGCCGTCGAGGTCGCCCAGCTGCGCACCTGGCTCGAGGCCCTGGAGGAGGTCGACCCCCGCAGCGGTGAGGACCGGGAGCTGACGGCGGAGGCCGAGAGACTCGACCACGCCGAGGACCTGCGCCGGGCCGCCACCGGAGCCCGCACCGCACTCAGCGGGGAGGAGTCCGCCACCGGGCAGGCGCCCGACGTCGTCTCCCTCATCGCCTACGCCCACCGCAGCCTGAGTGCCGAGTCCGACCGCGACCCCGCCCTGGCCGAGCTGGCCGCGCGCACCCAGCGCCTGGGCATCGACGCAGCCGACATCGCCGCCGAGCTGGGCGGGTACCTGTCCTCGCTGAGCGCCGACCCGGCTCGCCTCGCCCAGGTCCAGGACCGCCGCGGAGAGCTCGCCCGCGCGTGCCGGGAGATCGGCGGACCCCAGGAGCAGCTCGACGACGTCGACGCCCTCCTTGCCTGGGGCGAGCGAGCGGCCGCGCGCCTGGCCGAGCTCGA
>CAJZFF010000360.1 GCA_915069725.1 uncultured Actinomyces sp. | reverse complement strand
GTCTTCAACCCGGCCCACGAGCACGTGGTTGAGCAGCAGGAGACCGAGGAGCGCCTGGCCGATATCCAGGGCGAGGCAGCCTCGAGGTGAGACATGACGAGCGCAGCCGCCCCCACCACGCAGCGCCCGCTGCGCCGGTGGACACGTCGAGTGCCGTTACGCGACTACCAGCAGAGTCTCCTTGACCGGCTCCATCCCGACGACGGATCCACGCTTCACCTGCTCGCACCACCGGGAGCGGGTAAGACGCTCATGGGGCTGGAGCTGGCCGTGGGCAACGGCCGCCGTGCGCTCGTCCTCGTACCCACCACGGTCATCAGGGCGCAGTGGATCCATCAGGCGCAGAAGCTCTTCACCTCCTCCTTCGGCTCTCCTTCGGTCACTGGTTCCGTCGGCGCCCACCTGCCGGGCGCGCGTCCAGAGCAGGCTGCAGAAGCCGCCGACCTGACGGTGCTGACCTATCAGTCCCTGGCCGTCGTCGGCTCCTCCCCCGCCTGGAGCGAGGCGGCCCGCTCGCACTGGCTCACTGAGCTCACGGCCGACGGACGAAGCGCCGGGAGCGCCGAGGAGTGGCTGAAGCGCCTGGAGGCCGATAATCCCCGGGCCTACAGCCGTGGACTTCGTTCACGCACTGCCACCATCCGCCGCCGGATCGATGAGCTCGACGACGACGCCATCGACGCGATTCTGGGTCCAGGTGCCCGGGCACGCCTGGACGCACTCGTCACCGCGGGAGTCGCCACCATCGTCCTCGACGAGTGCCATCACCTGAAGGCCCACTGGGCCATCGTCGTCCACTACCTCGTACGGCGTCTAAAACGAGCGGGCCTGTCCCCCACGCTCATCGGTCTGACGGCCACTGAGCCCTCGGGTGAGGACCGGTCGGCCCGCCGCTATCGCGCGCTCCTGGGCGACATCGACGCTGAGGTCCCGGTTCCGGCCGTCATCCGTGCCGGTCACCTCGCCCCCTGCCGTCAACTGGCCTGGTTCACGCTCCCGTCCCCGGAGGAGACGGAGTTCCTGGCCGTCGCCGGAGAGGAGCTCCATCACCGGGTGGGCGAGCTGCTGCTGAGCCCCGACGGCATCGACTACCTGCTTGAGGTTGTCGCCCCAGCCGTGGCGTCCACGGCTCCAGGTGACGGGGGCGGGTCGGGGCCGTTGCCTCGCATCGCTGGGACGGATGACGACCATGCCCCTACGACAGCGAGGCCTCACGAGGAGGACGAGCTGGTGCATCGGATCGTTGCGGGTTTCGACGCCGACCCGCTCCTGGCCGCGTCCGCAGCAGTGCTGCTGCGCAGAATAGGCAGCTACCGGGGCACGGCTCTGAGCACTCGAGTTGTTCCGCTTCTGCCCGAGCTCGACCTGCTTGATCTTGACGATGAGCTCAGGCTCCTGGGTCGGTACGCTCATGATCGCCTTCTGGCGGCGCCGGAGCGCCGGCGGGACTGGGAGTCCACACGCGAGCTGCTCAGAGGTTTCGGGTTGTACCTGACCGATTCCGGTATCCGGGCGGGACGGTCCCCGGTGGACACCATCACTGCCGCATCCAGGGCCAAGGACACGGCCGTCGTCGACATCCTGCGTCACGAGCTCGACTCCATCGGCGATCGGCTGCGAGCAGTGGTTGTCACCGATGCGGCCGAGCACTCAGCTCCTCACCGAGCGCTCGACGTCCTGGTCCCGGCTTCACGCCCCGGTCCTGCGGGAGGCGCGGTGCGTTGTATGAGTACGCTGCTCAGTGATGCGGAGCTGCGCTCCTTGCACCCGGTGCTGCTGACCAGTTCCCGCCTGAGCCTGGCCAGCGGCGACACATCGCTGCTGGATCGGCTGCGTCGGAGCACCGGTCTCGCACTCCCCGCCACCGATGACGGCTGGATGCTCTCGGTCACCGGGCAGGGAGTTGGCAGCGCCGGGCTCGTCCTGGCCGTCAGTGAGCTGGTCACTGCCGGGGAGGTACGACTCGTCGTGGGCACCCGGGGGCTGCTCGGCGAGGGCTGGGACTGCCCTGCCGTCAACACGCTCATCGATCTGACGGCGGCGACGACCTCGGCCTCAACGCAGCAGCTGCGCGGTCGCACGATGCGTCTGGACCCAGGCTGGGTCGACAAGGTCGCTCACAACTGGTCCGTCACCTGCCTCCTGCCAAGCCATCCCCGACTGCGCTCCGACCCGGACCTGAAGCGACTGCGTCGCAAGGCCGAGCACCTGTGGTCACTGGTGCGGATCGATGATCCCGAGAGCGCCCCGGTGTCGGCCTCCGACGAGTCTGGTGGCGCTCCTGTTGTCGAGACGGGGCTCGATGCCATGCTGTCACCGGTCCAGCGCCGCCTTCTCGAGAGACTGGATGACGGCGCCTCCCCGGAGGATATTGATGCCCTCAACTCCGCCACCCTGGCCGGCCTCGATCGTCGGGTCGAGCTGCGGCGATGGCTCGCTCAAGCACCCGCAGCACACCGAGTGTCACGACGCGGCCGTGGCCGCGTGCTGGAGGCGGTCGAGATCACGAGCGCCCCGGCCCTGCTGCGCCGGGGATCGCCCACGGCCTTCTGGAGTGCAGCGGCTCGCGCCGTTCTCGATGTTGTCCTGCCGCGATACGACCTCACTGCGGACGGGGAGCCCGCTGGCGGACCCTGCCCCGACCTCGTGGTTCGCGAGAGTGCCACCGATTCGCTCGGCGGATCTCGTCCGCGTGTGCTGATCGGCCTGGACGGGGTGGGGACCCGTCAGAGTGCTCGGTTCGCCGACATCCTCACCGAGCTCCTGAGCTCCCCGGTGCGCCGTCCTCGTTTCATCCTCGAGGCCGCTACCGCAACATTGGCTCGGGGTACGGGCGAGCAGCCTCTGAACGGGCTGCGGCGTCTCCTGGGAAGGCTGCTGGCGCTGGGGGCATGGAACCACGATGACAGTGTTCACCTTGCGGTTCCGACGGCCCTGGCCCGCTCCCGAGCCGATATGGAGGCCTTCGTCCGTTCCTGGTCCACACGAGTGGGTCCGTGCCGGCTTCACCTGGTTGCCGATGCCGATGACGCGGCAGCGCTCCTGTCCTGCCTCGGCAGCGGTGGTCCCACCGGACGAGTCGAGCTGCGTCGTACCAGGCGCTGGCTGGAGGACTGAGCGGCCGTGCCGTTCAGTGACGGGCGGCCTCCAGGGCGGCGCGGACGGTGGTGCTGAGCTCGGCTGCGGCGGCGTCGGCGGGCACGG
>CAJZFF010000359.1 GCA_915069725.1 uncultured Actinomyces sp. | reverse complement strand
GCGACTTCGCCAGCCGGGAGCGCCGCCTGGGCAGGTAGCCGGGCCGGCCGCCCTCCGCGCCGGGCGCGCCGCACCGAAACCGCGGAGGGAGCGTCTGAAGAAGCCGCAGCGCAGGTGACAATACGGGTGTGACGAGCGGTGAATCCCACCCGCCCCGCGGCCTGAGCAGCAGCGCAGGCGCAGGTGGTGCGGGCAGTGCGGCGGCGGGAAGGGTCCCGGCGCCGCTGGTCTTCGTCGCCTCCGCCTTCTCCCAGTATCTCGGTGCGGGCCTGGCCGTCTCACTGTTCTCGCTCATGCCCTCGACGACGGTGGCCTGGTGGCGCCTGGTGGTGGGCGCCGTCGTGCTCCTGGCGCTCCGACGCCCGTGGCGCCGGAGCTGGACGCACCGGGCTCTGGCGCTGGCGGCCGCCTTCGGGGCAGCCACCGCCACCATGAACGTCATCTTCTACGCGGCGATCTCACTGCTTCCGCTGGGAACGGTCGTCTCCCTGGAGTTCCTCGGGCCGGTCGCCGTCGCCGCCGTCACAGGGCGCGGGTGGCAGTCGCGGTTGGCCGCGGTGCTGGCGCTCCTGGGAGTCGTGTGCATCTCCGGGCTCGGCGTCGACCTGTGTGAGTCCGGTCAGAGGACGGGGCTCGTGCTCGCGCTGGCAGCCGGTGCGGCCTGGGCGGGCTACATCCTTCTGGGGCGGCGAGTGGCCTCGGCCGGGGCCGGAATCGACTCGCTCGCTGCGGGCATGGTGTTCGGCGCGCTGGTCTACGCTCCCTTTGCCGTCGGCACGGCGGCCGCTGCCCTGACGTCGATGAGGGCGTCAGCGATGGCGCTGGGGGTCGGACTGCTGTCGACCGCGGTGCCCTACGGGCTCGATCAAGTGGTACTCAGACGGCTCGGGGCGGATACCTTCGCACTCCTGTCCTCGCTCATGCCGGCGACGTCGATGCTGGTGGGAGCGGTAGTGCTGGGCCAGCTGCCCAGCGGCTGGGAGGTCGCAGGCCTCGTGCTGGTTTCGGTAGCCGTTGCCCTGGCCAGCGCGGACGGCCGCGCGCCACGCCCACGGCACCCGGAGTGCCGCTGAGGCGCGTAGGCAACCCGAGAGCGGGTGCGCCCAGCATGTGCGCACCCGCATACCTCGGAGCGTGTCAGTCCACCGGGGAGACGCGGATGAGGTTGCCATCAGGGTCGGAGATCATGAAGGTTCGGCCAAAGACATCGTTGTGGGGTTCTTCAACAACTGTGACACCTTTTGCTACCCATTCCTTGTAGACGGCATCCACTGATTCCTTTGATGCTGGAATCATCAATCCAACTTCGCTGGTTCTTGAGGTGGCAGCGCTGATCGCATCCGCGGCTCCGCTCCACAGTGAGAAGAGTACGCCGGGGGCGATTTCAAAGGCCACGTAACGGGGAGTGGTCATAGCGGGGTGGATGTCGAATAAGTCGCTGTAGAACTCAGTGGCTCGCTCGACGTCAGTGACGTAGATCAGGAACAGGTTTGGTGCAGGCATGGCGTGGTCTCCTTTCACGAATTCCTAGTAGGACCCGTCCGATACTGGAGATCAAACATGACGTCTCATGTCATATATGAGATGAGACAACGTTTTGGTTCGAAACAGTCGGCTGAGAGATGCTGTGGTAAGCGGGATCCTTGGTGCTTGCCGGGATCTAGGGCAGGATGGCTCCCTGGTTCGGGCGCCGCCCGGCCTGGCTGGTGCCCCGGCCCCGGTGCTCGTCGACTTACCGACGCCTCGCGCCGTCGAGCCGCGTACGCCGGCACCTCACGCACCGACGCGCACGCTGCCAGCCACACGCGCCGGCGTGCTCGCGGTCCCAAACGACAGGATCCTCGTGGCCGCACACCGCACCTCCGCCTCCCACCGCTTCGCCTCCGGAAGGACCCCGGACGCCGGGGAGGCCACCTTCGCCTCCCTCGGCGTGGACTCCGACCTTGCCGCCGACCTCGACGCCCGCGGCTTCACCGCGCCCTTCCCCATCCAGGCCGCCACCCTGCCCGACACCCTCGCCGGGCGCGACGTGCTCGGCCGCGGCCGCACCGGCTCGGGCAAGACCCTGGCCTTCAGCCTGCCGCTGGTCCAGCGCCTGGCGCAGCAGGACAAGGCCCGCCCCGGCCACCCCATCGGCCTGGTCCTGGCCCCCACTCGCGAGCTCGCCCTCCAGATCGCCGAGGTCATCGAGCCCCTGGCCCGCGTCGTCGACATGGACGTGACCACCATCTTCGGCGGGGTCTCCGCCAAGCCCCAGGAGAAGGCCCTCAAGGCGGGGGTCGACGTCGTCGTCGCCTGCCCCGGCCGGCTCCTGGACCTCATGGGGCAGGGACTCGTCAGCCTCGACGAGGTCGAGATCACCGTCCTGGACGAGGCCGACCACATGGCCGACCTCGGCTTCCTGCCCAACGTCCGCCGCATCCTGCGCGCCACCCCGCAGCGCGGCCAGCGCCTGCTGTTCTCCGCCACCCTGGACAACGGCGTGGACGCCCTGGTCAAGGAGTTCCTCCACAACCCGCTGCAGCACTCCGTGGACCCCTCGACCTCGCCCGTGGACGCCATGACCCACCGCGTGTGGATGGTCGCGGACAAGACCGCCAAGGACGGCATCGTGCGGCGCCTGGCCTCCGGGCAGGGGCAGCGCATCCTGTTCACCCGCACCAAGCACCTCGCCCGGCGCCTGGCCCGCAAGCTCGTCCAGGCCGGGATCCCCGCCGTCGAGCTCCAGGGCAACATGAGCCAGAACGCGCGCGAGCGCGCCATGCGGGCCTTCTCCACCGGGCAGGTCCACGTCATGGTCGCCACCGACATCGCCGCCCGGGGGATCGACGTCTCCGGCGTCGAGCTCGTGGTCCACGTCGACCCGCCCGCCGAGCACAAGGCCTACCTGCACCGCTCGGGCCGCACCGCGCGCGCCGGGGCCTCCGGCAGCGTCATCACCCTGGTCTTGCCCGAGCAGAAGCACGATGTGCAGGTCCTGCTCAAGAAGGCGCGGATCCGCGCGGACATTGAGCGCATCCGTCCCGACGACGACGCCGTGTCCGCCCTCGTGGGGCAGGTCGCCGAGGCCGTTGCACCGGAGGACATGCCCGAGGGCGTGGCCATCAAGGGCGGCAGCCCCAACGGGCGGGCCTCCACCGGGCGGCCGGGTCACGGTGAGCCGGGGCGTGACCGGCCCGGTCGTGGCGGTCGTGGCCGTGGGGCCAAACGACGTG
>CAJZFF010000358.1 GCA_915069725.1 uncultured Actinomyces sp. | reverse complement strand
AAGCGTTATTGAGGAGTTGAGGAGTGACGTATGGAGCCGGTGATCATCAACTCTCGTAGATGGAGCATCTTCTGGCGGGCGCTCTTCGGTGTGGCGTTTACGGCCGGGTGCGTCTACGCGCTCCGTCAGGGGATTAAGTACACCCATATCATCTCCCTGGTTCTGGGGATCCTGGGGACTCCGGCCTTCGGGCTGCTGACCATCGGCTGGATCCGTCTGCTGGGGCGCACCGCGCTGGTCATCGACGACCGCGGCGTGTGGGACAACACCTCCATGATTTCAGTCGGTTTCATCCCCTGGGAGCAGACGCTCGCCTTTCTCCCGGCGCAGATGAGATTCACAAACGTCTCACACGATTATGTCTTCATTCTTTTCGCCGACTCCACGTGGCCATGGAGGCATCTACGGCCCATTCGCCGCTATTACTGCCGGCTCATCACGAAGATAGAAGGCTTCCCGCCGGCGCCGCTGACCATGGACACCATGCCGCTGTCGCCCGTCGAGTGCGCCTGCCTCCTGGCGGAGCAGAGGCGGCTGCGCCGTCCTGACCTGCCGCCCGCTGTGGGGCCGGTGCCCGACCCGTCTTCCAATGAGCAGCTCACCGTGCTGGAAGTGGATAACCGGGTCGATATGGCCGAGGCGTTGGACTGCCTGTATCGGAAATACCTCGAGCAATCCAGAAGAGCCGGGCTCATCCCTCCCGCCAATGCTCCCGACGGGGATCCTTCGCCGGACGGCGCGGATGGCGGCAGCGCTGAGAAGAGCTGATCAGGCGGGGTGCTGCGGGTCCTTCGGGACGGGAGCGGTTGTGTCGGTGGGCTGGTGGGCTTGTGCGGTTATTCGTAGGGCTGTGCGATGAATCGGCGGTCTATGCATCGACCTCCAGGCGCTTGTGCATATCCCGAGACCCCACGGTCTCCACGCCGGCCACGTTAATCCATGGTGCCAGGACGATGACTGCCAGGCAGGCTGCGAAGGGGACGCCGGCCAGGGACAGGAGCGCCGACCCGGCCAGGACCGCGATGGTCAGGCCCAGCATGAGTTGGTAGATGCGCCCCAGGGCGCGCAGGTTCACCGCGACCACGAGTGCGTACAGGATGATGACGAACACGGCCACGGGTACTGCGACGCTCAGGACGGCGCCGGTGGACGAGATCACTGCGTGTCCTTCCTCGCGCAGGGCGGCGACGTGCAGGCCCGCCCCGATCGCTGCCAGGGAGGCGAAGAGGATGAAGTGGACGTAGGCGACCGTCACGGTCCTGGTGGGGTGCTTGTGGAGGACCTGGCCGAAGGGCACCTCGAAGTAGACCCACCACAGTCCTAGCGCGATCGAGACTCCTGAGGCCAGGACTACCACGGCGGAGGCCGACCAGCCGTGCTCGGTGTACAGAGCGGTTACGGACTGCGCGGTTCCCACCAGCACCTCGCCCAGGGTGATGATCGTCAACAGGCCGAAGCGCTCGGCCAGGTGATGAGGGTGCCAGCCCATGTGGTCGTAGCGGCGCACGAGGTGCATCGGCACCGCCAACTCCATGGTGAACAGCAGGACCGAGACGATGAAGAGCGACAGGGCGTTGAGGTGGACGAAGAGCGTGCCGACCCACAGCACCTGGGCCAGTGCGATCCACAGGGCGTGGATCCGGCAGGCGCGGGCCAGGTCCGGGTTGGCCCGCGCGGCCCGCAGCCACAGCGCGACCATCGAGACCCTCATGACCACGTACCCGACCACTATGTTGCCGGAGTGCAGCTGCCATCCGTGCTCGAAGCCCTCGTAGAGCGCGGGGATGCCCGTGGTCATCATGATGACGCCCACCATCTGGACCGCGACTCCCGACCGCACGCCCCAGTCGTCGGTGTCGTAGGAGGAGGCGAAGCTGGAGTAGCTCATCCAGGCCCAGATCGTGCAGAACTGGACGAAGCCGAAGGCAGCCAGCCCCGCCGCCACATGCCCGGAGGCCAGGGCATGCGCCATCTGGACGCCGCTGACGCCGAAGGCGATCACCAGGGTCAGGTCGTAGAGGAGCTCCAGGGTGGTGGCCACCCGGTGCTCCTCGTGCGGGTCGCGTGAGCGCATGGGCGTCAGGGAGTGCAGGAAGCGGCCCGCGGTCGCAGAAGGGGGTACTGCAGTTGCTGAACGGGGTGCGTCGGTTGCGCTGGTATCGGTCATGAGGAGTGTTCCTGTCGGCAGACACGTGGGCGGGCGGTTCTCGGGCGGTGTTGAAGATATCCGCTGTTCGACTACTGGGCGTCAGCAAGGTTATCGTGAGCAGCATATTGTGCGTCCCAGGGAAGTCGAACCTGAGTTGCACAGTTTTTAGTGCCCTGTTGGGATGCTCAGGGCGGTGAGGATTTCTTCGGCTTCGGGGGTCAGGGGGTCGGCGGCGGTGAGGTGGTGGCCGTTGAGGTTGATGCTGATCCCGGTGGTGTCCTGGAGGTGTCGGGCGATGGCCAGGGAGGCCATGACCACGGTCAGGTGCGCCTCGATCGCGTCACGGGTGTGGTGGAAGACCGGCCGGGCTCTCAGGTCGTGCTTGCTCATCGGCGAAGGACTGCCCGGGCGTGCCACAGCTCGTGATACGAGGAGACCACCTCACCGGCGCCCATCAGGCGGGACGGAACGAAAGGTGGCGTAGCCCTTGAGTCCCACCAGGGAACGGGCCCTGGCCAGGGAGGCCTCGTCCAGGGTGGCGTCACCGGCGTGGGTGGTGACAAAACGCGTGCCCTTGGGGCGCTTCTCGCCGGCGACGGATGGCCCGGGCGCGGTTGGCCTGGGCGGTCAGGGTCTGGTTGTCCCTGGCGGCGCGCTTCTTGGAGTAGGCCCAGATGGCCCTCCATGAGCCCGGGTGGGTGTGCGGGTCCCAGACGGGCTCAGCCCTGACAGCCTTGTCCCGCTCGCTCCTGGAGCCCCGCTTGGGGGTGATGGTGTCGATGACCTGGCCGTCGGTGAAGGCGTCCCCGGCCCAGTGGAAGTGGGCCTCCAGGTCGCCTGGGGCCCGGGTGGTGCGGGCCCCGACAATGAACCGCAACCGGGCGTCGTCCAGGGTCGTCAGGTTGGCGGCCGAGAGCATGCCGGCGTCGGCGACGATGATGAGGTCCTCGATGCCGTGGGCGGCCTGGAAGGCCTCCACGACGGGGATGATCGTGGTGGTCTCGGCCTTGTTGCCCTCCCAGCAGCCGACCTGGAGAGGAAAACCATGACGGTCGACCAGCAGGCCCA
>CAJZFF010000357.1 GCA_915069725.1 uncultured Actinomyces sp. | reverse complement strand
GACGTGCCATGGGGCTTGCACTCTCCGGGGCCGACGCCGTCGCCGTACCCTCGACGCGTCAGCGCGGTTGTGCTCCCTAGCGGGAGCAGCGAAAAGTCTTGAGCGCGCCGCAAGGGCGCACGCCTTACCTGGCGTCCACTCAGACCGGGCTCGCAGCGGCGCATCTCAGGCGGCGCAAGGTCCTCGGACAGGGTCGGCCGTAAGGCGCGGCGTCAGGTACTGGTACGAGGCACCCGATGCCGCCTCGAAGTATCCCACACAAACGCCGAGATGCGCTTGTGCGACTCATGGCGTCCTCCATCTGCGTTCACGTTGCCCTCATCACGCCCCCAGCAGGCACTCACCCCTCGGTCAGACACACAGCAAGCCCCACAATGTGTCACGGACTTTCATCCCCATTCTGCGACAACCGCACCGTACCGCTTGCCTGACAAGCACTCCGAACATCACCTCGTCAGCGAGGCATCGACAGGAAAAGAACCGGTCGGACCGCGTCCCGCGACGCCTTCACACGCCCTGCGTTTCGCGACACGACGTCATAGTTGCCCTACAATACTCCTATTGACCTGCAGGAAACCCTACAGGACAACCTATCGATCTCATCGTCATCTCCGAAAGGTGGCACGGATGGCCATCTCTCCCATGGCGCTGGACTCTCTGGATCTGGCGCGCTGGCAGTTCGGTATCACCACCGTCTACCACTTCATCCTGGTTCCGCTGACCATCGGGCTGTCCCCGCTGGTGGCTCTCATGGAGACGCTGTGGCGCAGGACCGGCAACAAGCAGTGGCTGGTGGCCACCAAGTTCTTCGGCAAGATCCTGCTCATCAACTTCGCGCTCGGCGTGGCCACCGGCATCGTTCAGGAGTTCCAGTTCGGCATGAACTGGTCGGAGTACTCCAGGTTCGTCGGCAACATCTTCGGCGCCCCCCTCGCCTTCGAGGCCCTACTGGCCTTCTTCATGGAGTCCGTCTTCCTGGGCCTGTGGATCTTCGGATGGGACCGCCTGTCGCCCAGGCTGCACAACCTGTGCATGTGGGCCGTGGCCGCCGGCACGAACTTCTCCGCCTTCTTCATCCTCACCGCCAACTCCTGGATGCAGCACCCGGTGGGCGCCGTCGTCAACCCCAAGACGGGGCGTGCCGAGCTCGATGGGGTGAGCGGTTTCCTCAAGCTCCTGTCCAACGAGCTGGTGTGGGTCACCGTGCTGCACGTCATCTCCTCGGCCCTGCTGGTGGCCGCGGCCGTCGTCATGGGCGTGTCCGTGTGGTGGATGGTCAAGGCCGCCCAGGCCAAGCAGGACTTCGAGGCGCGTGAGCTGTGGCGGCGGGTCGCCCGTTTCGGGGCCATCACCATGGTGGCCGCGGGTCTGGTCACCGCCGGCACCGGCCACATGCAGGGCCAGCTGGTCGCCGAGTACCAGCCGGCCAAGATGGCCGCCGCCGAGGGCCTGTGCCACACCGAGTCCGGAGCCCCCTTCACCGTGGCCGCCTTCGGGGACTGCAAGAACAACGAGGACGGCATGGTGCGGTTCATCTCGGTTCCCGGTGTCTACTCCTTCATGGCCACCAACGACTTCAACGCCAAGATCACCGGGCTCAAGGAGGCCGGCGACACCTACGCCAAGCAGTACGGCACCACCGATGCGCGCGGCAACGCCGTCGACTACAGCCCCAACATCATGGTCAACTTCTGGTCCTTCCGCCTCATGATCGGACTGGGCATGGCCTCCATGGGCCTGGGGGCCCTGGCCCTGTGGCTGACCCGCTCCGACAGGCTCATCTCCCGCCCGGTTCTGGGCAAGGCGGCACTGGCGACCATGTGGCTGCCCTTCATCGCCTGCTCCTTCGGCTGGATCTTCCGTGAGATGGGCCGTCAGCCCTGGGTCATCGTCCCCAACCTGTCCGACCCGGTCTCCCAGGTCTACATGCTCACCGCCGACGGCGTCTCCTCCGTGGTCTCCTCGGGCACGGTACTGGCCTCCATGGTCATCTTCACCCTGCTGTACGCCGCACTCGGAGTGGTCTGGTTCGTGCTGCTGCGCCGCTACATCCGTGAAGGGGTGCGCACCCCGGTGCCGGACAAGACCGGCACGTCCGAGCAGACCGACCAGGACGGCAAGGACGGCAAGGACACGGACTCCAGCGACGACTCCCATGACTCCTCCGAGGCCGCCCCGGCCCTGTCCTTCGCCTACTGAGCCGAGGAAGGTAGAAAACCCATGACACTGAGCATCCTCTGGTTCATCCTCATCGCCGTCCTGTGGATCGGCTACCTCACCCTGGAGGGCTTCGACTTCGGCGTCGGCATGATCCTGAAGATCCTGGGTCGCGACGAGCGCGAGCGGCGCGCGACGCTGTCCACCATCGGCCCCCACTGGGACGGCAACGAGGTGTGGCTGCTGACTGCCGGCGGGGCGACCTTCGCGGCCTTCCCCGAGTGGTACTCCACCCTGTTCTCCGGGGCCTACATCGTCCTGTTCATCATTCTGCTGTGCCTCATCGTGCGCGTGTGCGCCATCGAGTGGCGTCCCAAGGTCAACTCCCAGACCTGGCGCGACCGCTGGGACTGGGTCCACACGATCAGCGCCTGGCTGCCCTCCATCCTGTGGGGTGTGGCCTTCGCGAACCTGGTTCAGGGCATGCACATCGAGGTCGTCCAGACCTCCAACGGCGCCGTCGTCCCGGCCTCCCAGGTGCCGGCCGACTCCCTAGTGCCCGGTGCCGCCCACCAGATCACCGGGGGCCTGCTCACCATGGTGACTCCCTTCACCCTGCTGGGCGGAGCCGTCACCTGCCTGCTCTTCCTCAACCACGGTGCGCTCTTCGTGGCCCTCAAGACGACCGGAGATCTGTCGCAGCGCGCGCTGCGGATGTCACGCCGGCTCGCCCCCGCGGCCACCGCGGTCACCGCCGCCTGGGCCCTGTGGGCGCAGCTGGCCTACTCGGGTAACGCTCTGTCCTGGATTCCGCTGGTCATCGCCGCGGCCGGACTCATCGGCTCCCTGCTCATGGGACGCTCCGGGAACGAGGGGCGGGCCTTCGCCCTGCACTTCGTGGGGATCGCCTTCGCCGTCGTCTTCATCTTCGCCGCGATGGCCCCCAACGTCATGCGCTCCTCGGTGGACCCGGCCTACTCGCTGACGATCCACCAGGCCGCGAGCGCTGACACGACGCTGCTCATCATGACCGTCGCCGCGGCCGTGTTCGTCCCCGGGGTCCTGGCCTACACCGTTTGGAG
>CAJZFF010000356.1 GCA_915069725.1 uncultured Actinomyces sp. | reverse complement strand
AACCGGCGCCGTTAGCCCTACGCTCTCCTACAAGGCCGACGTCCCGGTCCCGGAGCACAGCCAGGAAGTCGACTCGGCATGGAACAGCTTCGGTATCGTCTCTCCCCCGAAGGGGCAGCGCATCAGCCTGGGAAACCTTGCTCTCTCCTATGACACCGGCGGTGACCTCGACAAGATGACCTTCACCCATGTCACCGAGGGATCTGCTAACGGCGGCATCTCCGGAGTCCCCGCGGGCACGGCAGTTACGACGGTGGTCACCACGACACTTGACGTCTCAGCACTCAGTGGATCGGATCGCGATCTCGCTAACGACTATGCCTCAACCGTCCTGCTCTCATCGGGTACCGTCAATATCCCCGCAGCCTCATTGTCCGTGGGTGATCCGCAGGGTTCCTCTGCCAGTGGCACATTCGCCGCCGTCCTGGCTGCCAAGGCGAGCACCAAGCAGCTCGTTGTCAACGGCACGGCGATCACCGATAACGGCGGATTCGACGCCCTATCCGGGAGCTGGAGCACCGACAAGCTCACGAAGGACCGTAAGCAGCTGGCGAGTCAGACCCATTAGCCGGTTCCTCTTGTGGACGCCTGACGACAACGCAAGGACAGCGTATGAAGACTCCTGTAAGAGCTGCGGCGGCAGCGATGGCCGCACTCGCCCTGTGCGCCTGCGGCCACAGCGGCGCCTCGGACTCCAGCACCGCCTCGGCTGCAGCATCCGCATCTCAGCCATCGACGTCGAATGACTCCAGTGCGGCGGCGTCGGACGGCATGATGACTCTGTTGCCCACTGGGAACCTCGTCATCCAGGTACCTGGGGACGCCGTCACCGGCACCACCACGACCTACGACGACGGTATGCAACAGATCTACTACGACAGCAGAGGCGGCATTCCTCTCACGGTTGCTGTCGAGTACTACGCGGCCGGCGCCAAGCCCGCGGCAAGCATCCTGACCGCAGAGCAGCAGGCGCTGACCGCTCAGTCCATCCAGCCGAAGGTCACCCCCGTTGACGTCCCCGGCGGATCCGGCGCGAACCGTCTGGACTGGCAGACCACGGCGATCCCGCCATGGCTGCAGGACCGTAAGACCTCGGAGGTTCCCATCACCTGCGCGGGGATCATCGTCGACGGCCCAGGCGGAGAGAGCTACGGCGTCTACGTCTTCGCGGACCCCAAGAACAAGGAGAGTCTGAACCGCATGTCATCCGTCCTCACGTCAGTGGCGGTGAGCGCCTCATGAAGCGCCGCCTCCTCATGGCCGCCGGCGGCATCGCCTCCCTGACCGCAGTCGCCTCATGCAGCAAGTCTCCAGAGAAAACCCCTGTTTCAGGAATGACCTCAGTCGAGGACGTGAAGCAGCCGCAAGCCCCGTCCAAGAGTCCGCAGGATGCTCCCCAGGACTGGACGAGCATGAACTTCTCCGGTATCTCTCTCAGTCTGCTGTCATCTCTCAAGGGCCCCACCCGGCGCAGCGGGTGGCCCCCGTATGCCGTCTCCTACGACCTGCAGACCAACGACACCAGCTTCGAGCAGCGGGTCCTGCTCTCCGGCATTGACGCGACCACCACCGCCGACGGCGTCAGGCAGACCGTCAATCTCACGAGCTCCTACCTCTTTGAGAACTACTCGGAGATCGGCCGGGTCTCCTGGGAGGCCAGCGGGGACAAGCCCGCCACTGAGCGAGTCGCCTTTTCCTGGGGTCCTACAACATCCTGGCTGGGGTGGACCTGGCTGCTTGCGTCAGAAGTCGGAACTGGCGTCGTCACTCTTCTGAGCACCACCCTGGATGACGGGCTGCGCAACGGCATCGAGAACTCTCTGACCCTGACGAGGCAGCAACAATGATCATCCAACGACGACGTGCCCTGCTGGCAGCCTCAACGGCCACAGCCGCAACACTTCTTAGCGGTTGCTCCTTCGCCAAGCACCCGGGCCCGAAAGGGGACTGGGACCGTCTTGAGGACGGCGACCTGCTTCTCGCGGTTCCCAAGGGCTGGGATCGGTCAGTGGCGCAGTCCAGCATCTGGGGCACCAAGTGGACCGACCCGTCAGACAAGTCGGCCGTCCTCATGACGGCCCAGTCCGTGAAAGCGAAGGACGGCTACGACGCCCTCGACCTGGCCATGAACGCCGCCCGGGCCGTCACTCGCGGCTACCAGCCCGTTGGCTCTCGGACCGCTGTCACCAACGGCTCCGTCATCCTGGTGCAGCAGCAGTACCAGTTCACATGGCCTTACCAAAAGCCGGGCTCCCTCTGGGCTATCAGCCGGGAGTCGACGATCTGTCTCGTGGATTTCTCGGGAGAGAAGATCACCAGCGATCAGATCTCGACTCTGGGCCAGTGGATCGAGCTGCGCTGAGGCGGGCGCCCGCCCCCTCACCCCCATCGCACATCGACGTGACGGTTGGCGGCCTTGCCTGCCTCATTGACGCTGCCGTCCGCGTTGGTCTCGGAGGCCACGGGCTCGCTCTCCCCCTTGCCAGAGGACTGGACGTTCAGGGAGGGGACCTTGGAGATCAGGTAGTCGGCGACGGCCTTGGCCCGCTGCTCAGAGAGCGTCTGGTTGTGAGCGTCGTCGGCGACGGAATCCGTGTGCCCCACCACGGTGACCGTGGCCGGCGGCTTGCCGTTCCAGCGCTTGACGATCTCGTCGAGCACCTGCTTGGCGCGGTCAGTCAGGGCCGAGGAGTCGACGTCGAAGGTGACGTCACCGGACAGCGAGGCCACCGTGGTCTGCCCGTCCGAGGAGTAGGTGACGGCGCTGTCCGAGCTGCTCGATCGTGACACCGGGACAACACGGCGATCCAGGGGCTGAACCTGCCGGGACTCACCCGAACCGCTGCTTTCCTGCGGCTTGAGCGTTGGCGTCGGATCCGGCGTAGCGTTCTTCGCCGGAGCCACAACCGGGGGGACGGCATGAGGCTCAGCAGGCAACGCGACAGCCCCCGCCGCGGTCGACCAGGCCAATGCGCTCGCACCGACGATCGCGGCGACGAGCCTCGTGCGATGTCGCAGCCCCGCACCCATCGTCCAGGATGCAAGAAGAGTCCGCCGTTTCATCGTGACACCGCCACGTTAGTGAAGTTTCCGCCATTGGGAATGGTGACGCTAACGGTCTTCGTATCCGCCGGAACGCCGGTGAAGGTCGCCTGGAATGCGATTGTCTGACCGGGCTTGACGAACTCGTTGAGGTCACTGGAGCACAGGCAGCCACCCTGGGAGTCGTAGGAGACTCGATAGATGTTCGAGGATGA
>CAJZFF010000355.1 GCA_915069725.1 uncultured Actinomyces sp. | reverse complement strand
CGTCGCAATCGGGCGAGCCTCGATCCCGGCGGGCCGGCCCTCTCCGCGGTGGCGTGCGCCGTCGAGCCACCGATGGGGGAGCGGTCCGGCACGCAGGCAGCAGCCAGATACAGACTCACGTCCCTATGGAGAATCAGTAGTGCCTACCATTCAGCAGCTGGTCCGCAAGGGCCGCTCGACGAAGCGCTCCGCGTCCAAGACGCCGGCGCTCAAGGCCAGTCCGCAGCGCCGTGGCGTGTGCACCCGCGTGTACACCACGACCCCTAAGAAGCCGAACTCCGCCCTTCGTAAGGTCGCCCGTGTGCGCCTGTCCACCGGTATCGAGGTCACGGCCTACATCCCCGGTGAGGGCCACAACCTCCAGGAGCACTCCATCGTGCTCGTGCGCGGTGGTCGTGTGAAGGACCTTCCCGGTGTCCGCTACCACATCGTGCGCGGTGCCCTCGACACCCAGGGTGTCAAGGGCCGCCAGCAGGCACGTTCCAAGTACGGCGCCAAGAAGGAGAAGAAGTAATGCCTCGTAAGGGTCCCGCACCCAAGCGCCCGCTCGTCGTCGACCCCGTCTACGGCTCGCCGGTCGTCACCCAGCTCGTCAACCGCGTTCTGCTGGACGGCAAGAAGTCCACTGCCGAGCGGATCGTCTACGGCGCCCTGGAGGGCGTGCGCTCCAAGACGGACCAGGACCCGGTCTCGGTCCTCAAGCGCGCTCTGGACAACATCCGCCCCGCCCTGGAGGTCCGCTCCCGTCGCGTCGGTGGCGCCACCTACCAGGTGCCCGTCGAGGTCCGCCCCGGCCGCGCCACCACCCTGGCGCTGCGCTGGCTCGTGGACTTCTCCCGCCAGCGCCGCGAGAACACCATGACCGAGCGTCTCATGAACGAGATTCTCGACGCCTCCAACGGCCTGGGCGCCGCGGTCAAGCGCCGTGAGGACATGCACCGCATGGCCGAGTCCAACAAGGCCTTCGCCCACTACCGCTGGTAGTGCCGGAATCAGCTCCGTACCCCACACGAACGAAGGACACCACCAGTGGCACTTGACGTGCTGACAGACCTCACCAAGGTCCGCAACATCGGCATCATGGCCCACATCGATGCCGGTAAGACCACCGTGACAGAGCGCATCCTGTTCTACACGGGCATCAACTACAAGATCGGCGAGACGCACGACGGCGCCTCGACGATGGACTGGATGGAGCAGGAGAAGGAGCGCGGTATCACCATCACCTCCGCGGCCGTCACCTGCTTCTGGAAGAACAACCAGATCAACATCATCGACACTCCCGGCCACGTGGACTTCACGGTCGAGGTCGAGCGCTCCCTGCGCGTGCTCGACGGCGCCGTCGCGGTCTTCGACGGCAAGGAGGGCGTGGAGCCGCAGTCGGAGACGGTGTGGCGCCAGGCGGACAAGTACAACGTCCCGCGCATCTGCTACATCAACAAGATGGACAAGCTGGGCGCCGACTTCGACTTCTCCGTCCAGACCATCCGTGACCGCCTCCACGCCACCCCGATCGTCCTCAACTTCCCGATCGGCGCCGAGAACGAGTTCTCCGGCCTCGTCGACGTCCTGGAGATGCGGGCCATCCGCTTCCCCGAGAAGGGCGCCGATGGCAAGGAGACCCGCGGCTCCGTCGTCGAGTACGAGGAGATCCCCTCCGAGCTGGTCGCCAAGGCCGAGGAGCTGCGCGCCCAGCTGGTCGAGACGGTGGCCGAGGCCGACGACACCCTCATGGAGAAGTACCTCGAGGGCGAGGAGCTCAGCATCGCCGAGCTCAAGGCCGGCATCCGCAAGCTCACCGTGGCCGGCGAGGCCTTCCCGGTCCTGGCCGGGTCCGCCTTCAAGAACAAGGGCATCCAGCCCGTTCTCGACGCCGTCCTGGACTACCTGCCCTCCCCGCTCGACGTCCCCGACATCGAGGGCCACGCCGTCGGCAACGAGGAGGAGGTGCTCACCCGTCCGGCCGACGAGAAGGCCCCCTTCGCCGCCCTGGCCTCCAAGGTGGCCACCCACCCCTTCTACGGCAAGCTCGTCTACGTGCGCGTCTACTCCGGCAAGGTCTCCCAGGGTGACACGGTTCTCAACGCCACCAAGGGCAAGAAGGAGCGCATCGGGAAGCTCTTCCAGATGCACTCCAATAAGGAGATCCCGGTGGAGGAGGCCCACGCGGGTCACATCTACGCCCTCATCGGCCTCAAGGACGTCACCACCGGTGACACCCTGTGCGCCCAGGACTCCCCGATCATCCTGGAGTCCATGACCTTCCCCGCCCCGGTCATCCACGTGGCCATCGAGCCCAAGACCAAGGGCGACCAGGAGAAGCTGAGCGTGGCCATCCAGAAGCTCTCCGAGGAGGACCCCACCTTCACCGTCTCCCTCGACGAGGAGACCGGCCAGACCGTCATCGGCGGTATGGGCGAGCTCCACCTGGACGTGTTCGTGGACCGCATGCGCCGCGAGTTCAAGGTCGAGGCCAACGTGGGCGCCCCGCAGGTCGCCTACCGCGAGACCATCCGCAAGAAGGTGGACAAGGTCGAGTACACCCACAAGAAGCAGACGGGTGGCTCCGGTCAGTTCGCCAAGGTGCAGATGAGCTTCGAGCCCCTCGTGGCCGACGAGTCCGCCGAGACCGCCGACGGCGAGAAGGCGCACTACGAGTTCGCCAACGCCGTCACCGGTGGTCGCGTGCCCCGCGAGTACATCCCCAGCGTGGATGCCGGGGTCCAGGACGCCATGCTCACCGGTGTCCTGGCCGGCTACCCGATGGTGGACATCAAGGCCACCCTCATCGACGGCGCCTACCACGAGGTCGACTCCTCCGAGATGGCCTTCAAGATCGCCGGCTCCATGGCGTTCAAGGAGGGTGCCAAGAAGGCCTCGCCGGTCCTCCTCGAGCCCGTCATGGCCGTCGAGGTCCGTACTCCCGAGGAGTACATGGGCGACGTCATCGGTGACCTCAACTCTCGTCGCGGCATGATCGCCTCGATGGAGGACGCCGTCGGCGTCAAGGTCATCCGCGCCAACGTGCCCCTGTCGGAGATGTTCGGCTACGTCGGTGACCTGCGCTCCAAGACGCAGGGACGTGCCGTGTACTCCATGACCTTCGACTCGTACGCCGAGGTTCCCAAGAACGTCGCCGACGAGATCATCGCCAAGGTCAAGGGCGCCTGACGCCCTCGCTCCGGGGTCCGCGGCGGCTGCACGCAACCGTGGCGGACCCCGGCTCGGCGGTGCCCCTCGGGCGCCGACCGGGACCCA
>CAJZFF010000354.1 GCA_915069725.1 uncultured Actinomyces sp. | reverse complement strand
CCTTGGCCCCCGCCCCCTGCGCTCCGACGCCCGGCGCCAGTAGCGGGCCCCCCGCCGACCGCAGGTCGATGCCGAGCTCGGCCACGGCGCCACCGACAGTCGCACCGATGACAAGACCGACGCTGCCGAGCACCCCGGCACGCTGGGCCGACTCGTTGAGAGCGCCCACGCCCTCGACGATACCCCGGGCGACGGACCACTCCCCCGCCGTCGTGCGCATGACGGCGTGCTGGACGTCGGAGCCCTCCGGATTCGACGTCAGAGCCAGCACGAACACGCCGCGCCCGTTGCTCTCCGCCAGTTCCAGCGCCGGGGCCAACGAGCCGAGCCCGAGGTAGGGCGAGACCGTGATGGCATCAGCGGCCAGCGGAGAGCCGTCGGTAAGGTAGGCCTGGGCGTAACCGCTCATGGTGGAACCGATATCACCTCGCTTGACGTCGAGGACGCACAGGGTTCCGGTTGCGCGCAGGGCGGCCAGAGTCTCCTCCAGAACCGCGATGCCGGCGGCCCCGTGCCTCTCGAAGAAGGCCGACTGCGGTTTGACGGCCGCGACCCTGCCGCCGAGAGCCTCCACGGTGCGCAGGGCGAACTCCCTCAGTCCCTGCGGCGTGTCCGGCAGGCCCCAGGCCTCCAGCAGCGCACGGTGCGGGTCGATTCCCACGCACAGCGGGCCGTGGGAATCCATGGCCCGGGCCAGGGCAGCTCCGAAGGGCAGCGTGCCCGGGACGTCCCTCGCCCTTTCATCTTCGTCTCGGACTCCTCCGCGGACGTCGGCGGAGCTCATGCCCGAGCCCGCTGCGTCGCAGCGCCCTCAACCGCTCTCCGCAGACGGGAGACCCGCTCGGCGTCGTGCTCCTGAAGGCTGCGCACCCCGAAGGGCCCGCGCAGTTGCGCCTCCAAGGCCTGAACGGCCGCCTGAAGTTCCTGGACGGTGGTGATGATGGGGCGCTCGGCGCTCGTCGTGGCGGCCCGGATCGAGTAGCCGTCGGCGCGAGCCCCCTGCCCCCTGGGGGTGTTGACGACCATGTCGATGGCGCCGGACTCGATGAGTCCCGCGATGGTCTGCTCGCCGTGGGCGCCGACACCCTGACTGATCTTGCGCACAGCCATGACGTCGATCCCGTTGCGGCGCAGCACCTGCGCGGTACCGGTGGTGGCCAGGACCGTGAAGCCGAGCTCGGCGAGCCGGGCCACCGGCAGGATGATGGCGCGCTTGTCCCGGTCGGCCACCGAGACGAACAGCGTTCCCTCTCCCGGTAGGCCACCGTAGGCACCGGCCTGGGACTTGGCGAAGGCCCGCGGGAAGTCGACGTCGTAGCCCATGACCTCACCGGTGGAACGCATCTCCGGCCCCAGGATCGTGTCGACCACGCGACCCTCGGTGGTACGGAACCGTTTGAAGGGCAGGACCGCCTCCTTGACGGCGATCGGGTCATCGGGATCGGTGACGGCGGCGTCGGCCTTGGGGAGGTGACCGGAGCGCCTGAGCGAGGCGATCGTCTCCCCCGTCATGATGAGGGCCGCCGCCTTGGCCAGCTGCACACCGGATGCCTTCGAGACGAAGGGGACTGTGCGCGAGGCCCTGGGGTTGGCCTCGATGACGTAGAGAACGTCGGAGACCAGGGCGAACTGGATGTTGAGCAGCCCTTGCACGCCCACACCTTTGGCGATCGCCTCGGTGGAGCGTCGGATGCGAGCGATCTCCGTGTCGGACAGGGTCATGGGCGGCATGACGCAGGCGGAGTCACCGGAGTGGATACCGGCCTCCTCGATATGCTCCATGACACCGCCGAGGAACAGCTCGCTGCCGTCGTACAGGGCGTCGACATCGATCTCGATGGCGTCGTCGAGGAAACGGTCGATGAGTAGTGGCCCGGTACCGTAGACGCCTCCGGGCTCAAGACCGGCGCGCTGGAGATAGTCGTCGAGACCCTGGGCGTCGTAGACGATCTCCATACCGCGACCGCCGAGCACGTAGCTGGGGCGCACCAGGACCGGATAGCCAATGCCCCGGGCGACCGAGCGCGCCTGCTCATCGCTCAGAGCGGTGCCGTGCGCCGGCGCGGGCAGGCCTGCGCGCTGAAGAACGACGCCGAAGGCCTCGCGGTCCTCTGCGGCGTCGATCGCCTCGGGACTCGTTCCCAGGATCGGCACCCCGGCCTTGGCCAGCCTGGCCGCCAAGGACAGCGGTGTCTGACCACCGAGCTGGACGATGACACCGGCTACGGGTCCGGCTGCCAGCTCGGCCTCGTAGATCTCGATGACGTCCTCGAAGGTCAGGGGCTCGAAGTAGAGCCGGTCGGAGATGTCGTAGTCGGTGGAGACGGTCTCAGGGTTGCAGTTGACCATGACGGTCTCGTAGCGATCGGACAGGGCCATCGCGGCGTGAACACAGGAGTAGTCGAACTCAATGCCCTGGCCGATCCGGTTGGGCCCCGAGCCCAGGATGATGACGGCCTCACGCTCGCGGGATGCCACCTCGGTCTCCAGGTCGTAGCTGGAGTAGAGGTAGGGGGTGCGTGAGGCGAACTCGGCGGCGCAGGTGTCAACAGTCTTGTAGACGGGCCGCAGGCCGAAGGCATGGCGGACCTCTCGCACCGTGTCCTCGCTGATGCCGCGCAGGGCGGCGACCTGGACGTCGGAGAAGCCGTGGCGCTTAGCCAGGGCCAGGACGTCCGCGGTGAGCGCGGACGCGCCCTTGACCTCCTGGGCCACCTCCTCAAGAAGCAGCATCTGGTCCAGGAACCAGGGGTCGATGCGGGTGGCCTCGTGGAGCTGAGCAATCGTGGCTCCGCCGCGCACGGCCTGCTGGAGGTCGACCAACCGGTGCTCGCTGGGGATGGCGATGGACTCCAGCAGCTCAGCGGTCTGCTGCTGGCTGGGGGCACGTCCGTCCCAGTGGAAGACGGATCCCTTCTTGTCCAGGGAGCGCAGGGCCTTCTGGAGGGCCTCAGTGTAGGAGCGGCCGATCGCCATGGCCTCTCCCACCGACTTCATGGTGGTGGTGAGCCTGGGGTCGGCGCCCCGGAACTTCTCGAAGGCGAAGCGCGGGACCTTGACGACCACGTAGTCCAGGGTCGGCTCGAAGGAGGCCGGGGTGGAGCCGGTGATGTCGTTGGGGATCTCGTCGAGCGTGTACCCCACGGCCAGGCGTGCGGCGATCTTGGCGATCGGGAAGCCTGTGGCCTTCGAGGCCAGGGCTGAGGACCGGGACACACGGGGGTTCATCTCGATGACGATGATCCTGCCGGTGGCCGGG
>CAJZFF010000353.1 GCA_915069725.1 uncultured Actinomyces sp. | reverse complement strand
GTAGGTGACCCCTGAGATGCGGCCGACGTCCTGGGTCGGCGCGAAGGTTTCGCCCTGGGCCAGCTTCCACCCGGCCCAGGCGGTGAGGTAGCCGAGGTTCTCCACGTCCCAGAGAACGGAGGCCGATGAGGAGCCGTCCTGGAGGTAGGGCAGCATCGCCTGGGGCGTGCCGACACCGGTGGTGTGGATCTGCCCGGTCTTGCCCGATTCCTGGACCGCCTGGGCGACACCGGGCGCCGCGGTGGTGCACGGGCCGATGAGACCCTTGAGGTCGGGGTAGGCATTGATGAGGTTCTTGGCCATCGTGACCGCCTTGGCCTGGTCCTCGTCGGCGTAGACGGTCTCGACGATCTTGAGGTCGGGGTAGTCGGTGGCGGCCTTGTCCTGGATGACCTTGATCCAGGCGTTGAGGTTGGCCGCGGTCTGGCCGCACGAGACGATGGCGACCTCACCCTCCCCGTTCAGGGGCGCGGCGATCTGCTCCAGGAGGGCGGTTCCGATGGCCTCCTCGGTCGCCTGCGTCACGAAGACCTCACGGCTGGAGCTCGAGGCATCGGTGTCGGCCGTACCGACTTTGATGCCCTGCCCCTGGGCCTCGGTGATAACCGGTGCCATGGAGTCGGGATCGTTCGGGGCGACCATGAGGGCGTCGACCCGCTGCTGCATGAGGGAGCGGACGACCTCGCTCTGGGCCGCAGGGTCGGCGGTGGTCGGACCGCTGTAGACCCATTGGAAGCCGAACTCCTCGCCGGCGTCCTGGCCGCCGGAGTTCATGGCCTCGAAGAACGGAATCCCCTGGACCTTGGGGACGAAGGCCACCGAGGTGGAACCCGAGTCGCCTCCCGCCCCGGCGGTGCCCCCGGATGAGCTGGCGCCCTTGCCGCCCGCGCAACCGGCCAGCGCGAGCGCCGCACAGGCCACGCCGGCCACGAGTGCGGACTTGAAACCACGCTTCATGTCAATCCTCCATCGGAACTCGTTGCGCTCGCCGTCGAGCACACGCCGTCGTCGTCCGCCCCTTCTTTGGACCGGTTCAAAACGCGGCGGATGAAGTGTGGCACCACGCAACTGCAAAGTCAAGCGGACGATCGATACCCCATGAACAAGGACTCTCCATGATGCTCGTCAACTCGGTAAACCCGCACCATCCCGGGCCTGACTCGCACGTGCCGATATTTTTGTTCCGTTGGAGGACTATCCGTGGCAGGATGTCCTCCGGATCCGACACGCCGAGGCGAGCATCCGTTCACGACGTTTCTTGCCACGCTCCCCGGCACCGCATGAGGATGCCGACCGGCACCGCATCGAACCGCCCGGCGCGCGGACGCAGCCCCATCAGCTATGACGTAAGGAGTTCCACAGTGAGTGCTGAGACCCTCCAGCTCACCGACCTCGACCTCAAGGCGATCAACGTCGCCAAGGCCCTGGCCGCCGACGCCGTGGAGAAGGCCGGTTCGGGCCACCCCGGCTCCGCCATCTCCCTGGCTCCTGCGGCCTACCTGCTCTACCAGTACGAGATGATCGGCGACCCGGCCGACGACCGGTGGCTGGGTCGCGACCGCTTCGTGCTCTCGGAGGGCCACGCCTCGCTGCTGCAGTACATTCAGCTGGCCATGGCGGGCTACGGTCTGGAGGTCTCCGACATCGCAGCGCTGCGTACCGCCGGGTCGCTCACACCGGGTCACCCGGAGTTCGGTCACACCAAGGGCGTCGAGACCACCACCGGCCCCCTGGGCGCCGGTTTCTCCAACGCGGTGGGCATGGCCATGGCCGCCCGTTACGAGCACGGCCTGCTGGACCCCACCGCACCCGACGGCGAGTCGGTGTTCGACCATTACGTGTACACACTCATGGGCGATGGCTGCCTGCAGGAGGGCGTATCCTCCGAGGCCGCCTCCTTGGCCGGCACCCAGCAGCTGGGCAACCTCATCGCCATCTACGACGACAACGACATCTCCATCGAGGGCAACACGGACATCGCCTTCACCGAGGACGTCTCGGCCCGCTTCGAGGCCTACGGCTGGCAGGTGCTCGACGTCGACTGGCGCACCGGCCCCGACGGCTACGCGGAGAACCTCCAGGCGCTGCACGAGGCCATCGTGGCGGCCCGCGCCGAGAGCGCGCGCCCGTCGCTGATCCGCCTGCACACGGTCATCGCCTGGCCCTCCCCGACCAAGCAGGGCCAGGAGTCCTCCCATGGCTCCAAGCTCGGGGCCGAGGAGGTCGCCGGGCTCAAGCGGGCCCTGGGCCTGGACCCCGAGCAGAGCTTCATCCTGCCCGAGGACGTCGTCTCCCACGCCCGCAAGCAGGCCGCCGACAACGCCCGGGCCGCCCGAGCGGACTGGGACGCGCGCTTCGCGACCTGGCAGCAGGCCAACCCCGCCGGTGCCGCGCTGCTGGAGCGCCTTGAGGCCCACCGCCTGCCCGAGGGCCTTGAGGAGGCCCTGCCGACCTGGGAGGTGGGTGAGTCGCTGGCCACCCGTGCGGCGTCGGGCAAGGTGCTCTCCGCCCTGGCCGGCGTGGTGCCCGAGCTGTGGGGCGGGTCGGCGGACCTGGCCGGCTCGAACAACACGACCATGGCCGGGGAGCCCTCCTTCCTGCCCGCCACCCTGGCGCAGTCCGAGGGCGACGGACCCTTCGGGCGCACCCTCCACTTCGGTGTGCGCGAGCACGCCATGGGATCGATCCTCAACGGGATCGCGCTGGACGGGCTCACCCGCCCCTACGGGGGCACCTTCATGGTGTTCTCCGACTACATGCGCCCGGCCGTGCGCCTGGCGGCACTCATGGGGATCGGCCCGGTCTTCGTGTGGTCCCACGACTCCATCGGGGTCGGCGAGGACGGCCCCACGCACCAGCCCGTCGAGCACCTGGCGGCGCTGCGCGCCATCCCCGGCCTGTCCGTGGTGCGCCCCGGGGACGCCAACGAGACCGCCGCGGCCTGGGCGGAGATCCTGCGCCGTCACGATGAGCCGGCCGGCATCGCCCTGTCGCGTCAGAACCTCACCGTGAGTGCCTCCGCCACCGCTGCGGCCGAGGGTGTGCGCCGCGGTGCCTACGTCCTGGCCGAAGCCACCGGAGCAGATGGCCGACAGACGAGTCCCGAGGTCGTCCTGGTCGCCACCGGCTCCGAGGTCGGGGTGGCCGTGGACGCCCGCGACATCCTCCAGGGTCAGGGCACGCCCACCCGGGTGGTCTCCGCCCCCTGCCTGGAGTGGTTCGCCCAGCAGGACGCCGCCTACCGGGACCGGGTGCTGCCGG
>CAJZFF010000352.1 GCA_915069725.1 uncultured Actinomyces sp. | reverse complement strand
GGCCGCCGAGGCCCGTGCCCTGTTCGGCAGGCCCTGACAGCGGCGGCCCGCTCCTGCGACGGCGCGCCTCGAATCCTCGTCCTCACTGTGGTGGCACGTGCGTTCGGGCTGGTCGCAGGCCCTGCGGGCATCTCAGCGCGCGAGGCGGCAGGGGGCGTGAGAGGATGGGAGTGCGAGCGGGCGATGAGCATCTCGTCGGCTTGCTCCGGCGCACCCCACGGGCGTTCCCAGGACGCGTCGGGCCCCATCGGGGTCGTGCGGAGCCCGATCACAGCCGCATGGTCGTCCTTCACCCTCGGGTGCGTGGCGCTCATGCCTGGAACCAACACCTGCTAAGACCCGAGAAGGAAGCAGTATGTCCTTAGACGCCGCCTGGGCCCTTGACTGGGCCCGTCGCGCCGCCGAGCTGATCGCCGAGAACCGCGCCGAGCTGACCGAGCTGGACCGAGCCATCGGAGACGCCGACCACGGCGACAACCTGGAGCGCGGCATGAAGGCGGCGGTCTCCAAGCTCGATGCCGCTCAGCAGGCCGGAGGCGTTCCGGCAAGCCCCGGAGGGGTCCTCAAGCTCGTCGCCACCACACTCATGGCCACCGTCGGTGGTGCCGGTGGGCCGTTGCTGGGAACGGCCTTCCTCAAGGCCGCCCGCTCCTGTGAGGCCGCTGCCTGGGGGCCCGGGGACCTGGCTCGCGCCCTGGAAGAGGCCACCTCAGGGCTGGAGGCCCGGGGGCACGCCGCCAGCGGGGACAAGACCATGGCAGACGCCTGGCGCCCTGCGGCGGTGGCCGCCAGGGAAGCCGCCGAGAGCGGGCAGGACGAGGTCGGTGTCCTCGCCGCAGCCGCACAGGCCGCAGCCACGGGGGCCCAGGAGACCGAGCCCCTCCAGGCCCGTCGTGGTAGGGCCTCCTTCCTGGGGGAGCGCTCCTGCGGTCACCGCGATCCCGGAGCCCAGTCATCCGCACTCATCCTTCAGGCCGCCCTCGATGCCGCCCGTGACCGCGCGGCGGCCTCGAGCCTGCTGGTCGAGCAGGCCTGACTCCACCGGCTCCGCCATGGCGGGTAGGCGCCCGGACCCGTTATGGTCCATTCGGTCCCTCGAATGCCAACCCACCAAGGAGCCCCCATGGCAAGCACCTCCCACGCCGGCCGCATCCTCGTCCTCATCAAGCCCGACGCCGTCGAGCGTCGCCTCACCGGTGAGATCCTGCGTCGTATCGAGGCCAAGGGGTACACCCTGACGGCCCTGAAGGTCCTCACTCCCACCGAGCAGATCCTCGCCCAGCACTACGCCGAGCACGTGGACAAGCCCTTCTACCCCGGTGTCGTGGAGTACATGACCTCCGGCAACGTGGTGGCCGCGGTCGCCGAGGGGCAGCGCGTCGTCGAGGGCGTGCGCAGCCTCATGGGTCCCACCGACCCCACCACGGCCGCGCCCGGCACCATCCGCGGAGACCTGGGACGTGACTGGGGCACCTCCGCCATCCTCAACCTCGTCCATGGCTCGGACAGCGACGAGTCCGCGGCCCGAGAGATCGCCATCTGGTTCCCCGAGCTGGCCGACTGACCCGCAGCCCCTCCCGCAGGGCGCCTGACGCACGACATGAGACAACGGTGGTGCGCCTCCTGAGAAGGAAGGCGCACCACCGTCGTCTCACGTGGCCGGCCCGAGCCGATGAGACCCCGCTCAGGCCTGCTCGGCCCTCCTGAGGACCTCCTTGAGGGGCACGCGGGCACCGGTGCGGGTGACGGCCCTGGTGTAGATCGCCGCCGCCACGCGCACCAGCAGCGGCAGGAAGACCAGCGCGAGCCCCAGGGCGATCAGCTGCTCGCTCCAGGAGGAGACCCCCAGCACCAGGCGCGCCGGCATCATGAAGGGGGCGAAGGGCGGCACGTAGGACAGGACCCGGAAGGTCATGCTGTTGGTGTCCCCGGTGGCCATCAGGAAGCTCAGGACGTAAGGGACCATCGAGAGCATGACTAGGGGCATGCTCACCGAGCTGACATCCTCCTGGCGGCTCACGAGTGAGGCGGCGGCCCCGAAGGCGACCGCGAAGATCGCGTAGCCCACGATCATCCACACGATCATCGCGACGAGCACACCGTCCAGGTTGAGACTGATGTCCGGCATGACTCCCGTTGCCTTCGCGGCGACGACCCCGGCCACGGCGACGGCCCCCGTGGTCAGGACCGAGGCGATGCCGATCCCCAGGATCTTGCCGGCCAGCAGCGAGCTGGGCCTCACGCAGGCCAGGAGGATCTCCACGATCCGGCTCGACTTCTCCTCCACCACCCCCTGGGCGATGAACTGGCCACCGCCCATGATGGCGAACAGCAGCAGGACGTCAATCGTCATGAGGATCGCGTAACGCGAGCCGAACTCTGCCGAATCGCGCTGAGGGGCGTGGAGCGCCGTGACCTGTGGCTTGGCGGCACTGAGCTGAGAGGCCACCTGGGCGGGGTCGCCTCCCAAGGATGCGATCTGCTGGCCCAGAGCCGATTGCTGAAGGTAGGCCGTGACCCCCGAGACGACCGCGTCGTCGGCCGACTTGTCCACCGTGATGGTGGGGGTTGAGCCGGAGACGTCCAGGACCATGTCCACGTGCGGCGTGCCCTCGGGGGCATCGTCGGCCAGGACGTCCTTGGCCTGGTGGGCCGAGACATCAACGAGCGTGATCGTCTCCCCGTTGGAGGCGGCCACCTTGTCCAGCCCGGTGGCCTGGGTGAGAGTCACGCCCTTGAGTCCGACCCGATAGGTATGGTCCTGGCCGGCGGTGTAGAGCTTGACGCCGACGATGCCGCCGACGGCGGCAATGAGCAGCACCAGGGTCAAGATAATGGTCGACTTCTTCAGCAGGTGCGCCCGCAGCTCCCGGCCGGTGACCAGGGCGATCTCCTGACGGCGAGTGATGGGGGTGGTCCGGTCGCTCATCAGCGCGCCTCCTTCGTCTCGTTGGTGTCTGCGGTTCCCTCGTGGGAGGTGGTGGTCAGAACCTCTCGGAAGATCTCGGTGAGCCGGTGGCGCACCGGGCCGAGCTCGCGCACCGTCCCCAGGTGCTGGGCAGCGCTCAGCAGCGCCTGCTCATCGGCTCCCGCCGCGGTGATGACCAGGCGGCCGGCATCATCGAGCTCGACAGCTGGGGCGGGCAGGTTCAAGGAGGCTGCCTGCACCGGTGGGCTCCCCGCGGCCTGCTCGACGACGACTCGCCATCGGGGCGTCTCAGTGGCCTGCAGCTCGGGAATCGTGCCGTCGGCCACGAGTCGGCCCGAGCGG
>CAJZFF010000351.1 GCA_915069725.1 uncultured Actinomyces sp. | reverse complement strand
TCGTCCTACCCCGCCCAGCTCTCCGGTGGTCAGAAGCAGCGCGTCGGCATCGCCCGGGCGCTGGCCGACGACCCGGCCGTCCTCCTGTGCGACGAGCCCACCTCCGCCCTGGACCCGGAGACCACCCGCTCCATCCTCGACCTCATCAAGAATGTCCGCGACACCCTGGGGCTGACCGTCATCATCATCACCCATGAGATGAGCGTGGTCCGCCAGGTCTGCGACTCCGTCAGCCTGCTTGAGGCCGGGCGGATCGTCGAGAGCGGCCGCCTGGAGGACATCGTGCTCGACGTCGACTCCCGGCTCTCGCGCGAGATCGTGCCCTTCCCGAAGGTGCCCGAGGCCGCGGTCGCCCACGGGGAGAGCGTCATCGACGTCTCCATCACCGCCCACCCGGGCCAGCCCGCCGCGGTCGCCCTCATGTCCATGGTGGCCGAGCTCGGCGGGGACATCGCCGCCGGCGTCTTCGAGACGATCGGTCAGGCCCAGATCGGGCGCCTGGCCGTCACCGTCCCCGGATCCGACACCGAACAGGCCGTGAGCACCCTGCGTCACGCCGGTATTGCTGCGGAGGTCCGCTCATGAACTCGATCCTCCTTCCGCTGACCCAGGCCGCGGTGCCGAGCAGTCGCACCTGGTTCGACAACCCGGCCATCCAGAACAAGCTCGGCTACGCCCTCGTTGAGACCCTGGCGATGACCTTCGTCTCCGGGGCCATCACAGTCATCCTCGGGCTTCTGCTGGGGCTCGCTCTGGTCTCCACCGGCAAGCGGGGCCAGTTCCGCAACCCGACCCTGTACTGGGTGCTCTCCCAGATCGTCAACATCGGGCGCTCCATGCCCTTCATCATCCTCATGGTGGCGCTCATCCCGCTCACCCGGTTGCTCGTGGGCACCTCCCTGGGGTGGCAGGCGGCCTGTGTGCCGCTGACCATCGGCGCGATCCCCTTCTACGCGCGCCTGGTGGAGACGGCCATCAACGACGTCGACCGCGGCAAGGTCGAGGCCGCCCTCATGATGGGGGCCTCCGGGCGGCAGATCACCTGGGGGGTCCTCGTACGTGAGGCCCTGCCGATCCTCATCCAGTCGGCCACCGTCACCATCATCACCCTCCTGGGCTACTCCGCCATGGCCGGCGCCGTGGGCGGCGGCGGCGTGGGTGACCTCGCCATCCAGTACGGGTACCAGCGCAACCAGGTGGACGTCATGGTCATCACCGTGGTCGTCATCGTCGCCATCGTCGGCGTCATCCAGCTGGTCGGCGACATGCTCAGCCGGCTGGTGAACCACCGCTGAGGCGATCACCAGCCGGGTAGGCGCGCAGCCGCCCAGAACCGGGCAGCCGCGCCGTCGGCCCCAGCACTGTTCAAGACTTTCCTCTCTCCCGTCACTGGGGGCCGCCCGGCCCCGCGAAAGGAACCACCATGTCCTCCTCCATCTCCCGGCGCACCGTCATCGCCGGTGGCCTGGCCACCGCCGCCGCCCTCACCCTGGCCGCCTGCGGCTCCAAGTCCGGTAAGGGCGAGGTCAAGGGCATCAAGGTCGACGGCGATACCGCCACGATCACCATCGGCGCCACCCCCAAGCCCCACGTCGAGATCCTCAAGTGGGTCCAGGACAACCTCACCAAGGGCTCCGGCATCAAGCTGGACATCAAGGAGATCAACGACTACCAGACGCCCAACTCCTCGCTGGAGGACGGCTCGCTGGCCGCCAACTTCTACCAGACCCCCAACTTCCTGGCTCAGCAGAACAAGGAGAAGGGCTACGACTTCGTCTCCATCGCCGACGTCCACATCGAGCCCATGGGTATCTACACCTCCAAGGGCTACAAGGACGTCAAGGACATCAAGGAGGGCGGCACGATCGTCCTCAACAACGACCCGGCCAACACGGCGCGCGGCCTCAAGCTCCTGGCCCAGGCCGGGCTCATCGAGCTGGACAAGTCCGCCGAGCTGCCCAGCGACACCGACGTGACCTCCAACCCCAAGAAGCTGAAGTTCACCACGGTTGACGGCGCCCAGGTCTACAAGTCGATGCCCGACGCCGAGGCCGCGGTCATCAACGGCAACTACGCCATCGACGCCGGGCTGAACCCCAAGAAAGACGCGCTCGTCCTGGAGAAGGGCGGCAAGGACTCCGAGTACCCCAACCAGCTCGTCGTGCGCAAGGACGACAAGGACAACGAGCACCTCAAGAAGCTCGCCAAGCTCCTCAACGACGAAAAATTGCGTGACTACATCAACAAGACCTGGCCCGACGGGGCGGTCGTCGCGGCGTTCTGACATCGGAAGGCTGCGGCTGAGGGCCTGTTGAGGGTCCGTGCGTGGGGCCGGTTGTGGTTGGTCGAAGGGCCGACCGCGACCGGCCCTTCGTGTTGGTGCGGGTTTCTCAGGCGGCGATGGCGGCGCCCAGGAGGATGAGGCGCAGCGCCCGCTCAGTGGCATCGGTGACGAGCTCGTCGGCGCGGGAGACGGCCTCGGTCAGGTCCATGGGGACCGGGATGATGCCCATGACGGCGTCGATCCCGGCGGCGTGGACGGCGTCGGAGCCCAGGCCGATGGAGCCGGCCAGCGCGATGACCGGTTTTCCGGCCAGCTTGGCCCGGCGTCCCACCTCGGCGGGGATCTTGCCGCGCGGCGTCTGGAAGTCGACGGCGCCCTCGGCGGTGATGACCAGGTCGGCCCGGGCGATCTGGGCATCGAGGTCGACGCCGCACAGGTCGGCATCCATGAGGACGTCGAAGCGCGAGCACAGCCTGGCTCCCAGCCCCGCGGCGAGCCCGGCCCCCAGGCCTCCCGAGGCACCGGTCCCGGGGCCGGTGAGCAGGTCGCGGTGGGCGGCCTGGGCCGGGAATGCCTCGGTGAGGAGGCCGGCCCAGTGGACCAGACCCGCCTCGAGCGCCTCCACCTGCGCGGGGCTCGCCCCCTTCTGCGGCCCGAACACGCGGGCCACGCCGCGCTCACCGGTGAGGAGGTTGTGCATGTTGCCGGCCACGAGGACCTCGACGTCGCGCAGGCGGGGGTCCATGCCGGAGGTCTCGATCCGCTGGATCCGGGCCAGGTTCGAGCCGATCGGGTCGACCTCATCGCCGTCCGCGTCCAGGAGCCGGGCGCCCAGGGCGACGAGCGCGCCGGCCCCGCCGTCGCAGGTCCCCGAGTCGCCGCAGCCGATGATGATGCGCCGGGCCCCGTTGTCGAGGGCCACGGAGATGAGCTCGCCGACGCCGGTGGTCGTTGTGGCGCCGGGGTCGCGCATCCCGGCGGGCACCAGGCGCAGGCCGGCCGCC
>CAJZFF010000350.1 GCA_915069725.1 uncultured Actinomyces sp. | reverse complement strand
CCCCGCCGAGCTGGGCATGGCCCCCTGGCAGGTGGACCGGGCCCGCCGCGAGCTCCAGGGCTGGTCCGACGACGCCCTGGCCACCTCGATCCTGGCAGTCGCCCGGGCCGACGCCGAGGCCAAGGGGGCCAGCCGTGACCCCGTCTACGCCGTCGAGCGGGCGGTCCTGACGATCTGCAACGCCCGCCGAGCCGGCAGTCGCCGGCGCTGAGCAGTTCTCAGCCCCGCATGGCGGCCAGCGTGAGCGCCGTGGACATCGCCGCGCACGCCGCCTCGTAGCCCTTGTCCTCCTCCGCGCCCGGCCCGCCGCAGCGGGCCAGTGCCTGGGCCTCGTCGTCGCAGGTGAGCACGCCGAAGCCCACCGGCACCCCGGTGTCCAGCGCCACCCGGCTCAGCCCATCGGTCGCCGCCCGGCACACGTAATCGAAGTGCGGAGTGCCGCCGCGGATGACGACGCCCAGCGCGACAACCGCCTCGGCCCCGCCCCGGGCGGCGGCCGAGGCGAGGACCGGCAGCTCGAAGGAACCCACCGCCCGCACGACGCTCGCCTGGGCTCCGGCCTCCTCGACGGCGCGCAGCGCCCCGGCGACCAGGCCCCCCATGATGCGCTCGTGCCACTGGGCGGCCACGACTGTCACCCTCATGCCCCGTGCGTGAGGTGCACTCTGCTCAGGTGCCCCGGATCCGCTCATCGTTCCTCTCCTTCGTTGTGGTCGCTCGTGTGCCAGGTGTCGTCGTCAGCCCCCGCCTCACCGGGCGGTGATTCAGCGCCGGACCCGATGGGTTCGAGCCCGATGAGCAGATGGCCCATGCGGTCGCGCTTGGTGCGCAGGTAGTCGAGGTTCTCCCCGTTGGCGAAGGTCGGTGTCGGTGTCATGGAGCGGACGCTGACGCCGTAGTGCTCCAGGCCCGCTACCTTGTCCGGGTTGTTCGTCATGAGCTCGACCGAGCGCACGCCCAGGTGGCGCAGTACCTGGGCGGCGGTGGCGTAGCTGCGGGCATCGGCCGGAAGCCCCAGCGCGACGTTGGCGTCGAGGGTGTCCATACCCTCCTCCTGCAGCGCGTAGGCGCGGAGCTTGTCGATGAGCCCGATGCCGCGCCCCTCGTGGTCGGAGGCGTAGACGAGGACCCCGCGGCCGCGGGCGCTGATCGCCTCCATGGCGGCGCGCAGCTGCGGCCCGCAGTCGCAGCGCAGGGAGGACAGGACGTCGCCGGTCAGGCAGGCGGAGTGGACTCGGGTGAGGACCTCCTCACCGTCCGCGATGCGGCCGCACACCAGTGCGAGGTACTCGGTGCCATCGACTCTGCTGCGCAGGGCGTGGGCGGTGAACTCCCCGTGCGCGGTGGGCAGGTGCGCCGAGACGACCTCCTCGACGAGCTCCTCGTGCAGCCACCGGTAGCGCTCCAGGTCACTGATCGAGATCATGGGCATGGCGTGGGCGTCGGCGAGCTCACGCAGCTGGTGCCGACGCGCCATGGTGCCGTCGTCGTTGATGACCTCCACCAGGACACCCACGGGCCGATTGCCCGACAGGCGCATGAGGTCGACGGCGGCCTCCGTGTGACCGCGGCGCATGAGAATCCCGCCCTCGCGCGCCCGCAGGGGGAAGACGTGTCCGGGGCGGACGAGGTCGCTGGGAGCTGAGTACGGGTCCGCCAGGACGTGGACGGTGCGTGCCCGGTCGGCGGCGCTCACACCCGTGGTGATGCCGGTGCGGGCGTCGGCGCTCAGCGTGAAGGCCGTCCTCTTGGGGTCGGTGTTGTGCTCGGTCATCATGGGGATGCCCAGGCGGTCGAGCTCCTGGGCCGTCATGGGTGCGCAGATGATGCCGGTCGAGTGCCGGATCGCGAAGGCCAGCTGCTCGGTCGTGGCGCTCTGCGCGGGCAGGATGAGGTCACCCTCGTTCTCCCGGCTCTCATCGTCGACGACGATGACCGTCCGGCCCTCGCGCAGGGCGGCGAGAGCGTCCTCGACGCTGTCCATGCGCGTGCCCGGGGATGCGCTCCTGGTGCTCAGCATGCCTGCTGCCCTTCCTGGTTCGGGCGGGCGCCCAGAAGACGCTCGGCGTACTTGGCCAGGACGTCGACCTCGAGGTTGACCCGTTCTCCGGGTCGCCGCGTGCCCAGGGTCGTGCGTCGCAGCGTCTCGGGAATGAGCCCGACGCTGAGTGACGCCCCCGCCCCCGGCACGGAGGAGGCGTCGAGGGTGTTGGGGGCGTCGACGACGTCGACGACCGTCAGCGACACCCCGTCGAGGGCGACCGATCCCTTGACGGCTACGTAACGGGCGATCTCCTGCGGCAGGCTGATGCGTAGGAGGTCCCAGTGCTCACCGCGGTGGTGATCGAGGACCTCGGCGGTGGCATCGACGTGCCCCTGGACGATGTGCCCGCCGAGCCGGTCGCTGGCGCGCAGAGCGCGCTCGAGGTTGACCGGGTCTCCCGGCGCCTGGGAGCCCAGGGTGGTGCGCGTGAGAGTCTCGGCCATGAGGTCGGCGGTGAAGGTGCTCCCGTGCACGGCGGCGACCGTCAGACAGCACCCGTTGACGCTGACGGAGTCGCCCAGGCTCACGTCCTGGGTGACGGTGGGCGCCTCGACCGTCAGCCGGGCGCTGTCCTCGACGGTCTCGAGCCGGACGACGCGTCCGAGCTCCTCGACGATTCCGGTGAACATCAGTGACTCTCCTCGGTGTGGGTGTGGGCGGTGGGAACGTCGTCGGCCTCCAGGTCACCGCAGAGGCGGACGGCGAGCTCGTCACCCGCGCCGAGGACCTCGACGCGGGGGTTCCGCAGCCTCAGGGCATCGGTGATCGTCGCGGCCCCGAAGTCGGCGAGGGCGGCCGCTCCCGCGCCCAGAAGCGCGGGGGCCGTGTAGGCGACGACCTGGTCGACGAGGCCGGCGCGCAGGAAGGCGGTCGCGAGGGTCGGGCCTCCTTCGAGCAGGACATGGCGGATCTCGCGCTCGGCGAGTGCGGCCAGGACGGCGCGCGGGTCGTGGTCGGGCAGGAGGAGGTAGTGGTCGTCGGCGAGCACCCTGGAGGTGGGAGGTAGGCGCCTGGATCCGACGACGACGCGCAGCGGCTGGAGGTGGGCCGGTGCGGGCTGGCCTGCCTCGTCGCGGACGGTGAGTGCCGGGTCGTCGGCGAGGACGGTGCCGGTGCCCACCATGATGGCGTCGCACTCGCGGCGCAAGCTGTGGGCATCGCGACGTGCGACCGACGGGGTGATCCATCGGCTGGTGGAATCGGCGGCGGCCACGCGCCCGTCCAGGCTCGCCGCCAGCTTCCAGG
>CAJZFF010000349.1 GCA_915069725.1 uncultured Actinomyces sp. | reverse complement strand
CCCCGTGCCCTGGAACCAGGGCACGGGGCAGCCGCTTCTCAAGTCTCATAGCAGAGTGGGCAGAGCGTAAGAGGGTGAGCGGAGGGATGGTCGAGGAGGCTCTCCTCAGTCCTGAGCGAGGGCGTGGACGGGCGGGATCCGGCTGGCGCTCTCCGCGGGACGCAGCGAGGCCAGGACACCGACCGCGGCGGCCATCAGAAGAATGCCGACCAGGATCAGGGCCAGCCATGGGACCGGGACGGTCAGGAGGTTGGTGGAGTCGGTGGTGAGCAGGGCGGCCGCCCCTGCGATACCCACCCCGCAGCCGAGCAGGATGCCGATGATGCCGCCCAGGAGCGCAGTGAGGACGGCCTCGGTGATGAGCAGGCGCCTGATCTCGCTGCGCTGGGTGCCGGTGGCGCGCAGGACCCCGATCTCCCGGGTGCGTTCCAGGACGCTGACATCGACGGTGTTGGCCAGGCCTGACAGGGCGATCAGCAGAGTGAAGACCAGCATGGCGCCGATCGCTATGGAGATCTGGCGGACCTGATCGGTGAGGTTGATGCGGCCCTCCTGGGAGTCGCCGACGGAAAGGCCGCTGCCCGCAACTGCCTCGCGGACGGCGGAGACAGGAGCCGGATCCATACCATCGCCGTCGGCGCGCACCCACAGGAGGGAGGCGGTCGGAGCGTTGCCGACCAGCCGATGCGCGACGGCGGGGGTGACGGCGGCGTCGACCCCCTCCTTCACCCGGACGGTGAGGTCAACGCTGCCGGCGGGTCCCGTGAGGGTCACCGGGGTTCCGTCGGCGATGTCGTAGGTGTGGTCCAGCAGGAGAACCCGGTCATCGAGAGCCTCCAGCGCGTTCCGAGAGCGCAGGACCGGGGAGACCTTCTTCGTGTCGACAGCGGAGACGGTCAGGGCCTCCTTCTGGTCCTTCTGGCGACCGCCGGTCATGGTGACCTCGAGCTGTGGCACAGGGACGACGCCCTCCACGCCGTCAACGGCGGCGATCCTCGCAACGGTTGAGGAGGGGTCCTGGCCTGCGCTCAGCTCTCCCACGGTGATGTCGACGGGGGTGTAGTGGCTGATGTAGGTCTGCATGGAGGAGGCGACACTGGACAGGCCACTGGACATGGCGGCCGCCACCGCGACGGCGACGAGCAGGGACGCGGTGGTCGCCGCGGTGCGGGCGGGGTGGCGGGCCAGGTTGCGGGTGGCCAGGTGGAGGATAGGTCTGCCTTCCTGACCGCAGACCGATCCGACGAGGCGGGACGCTCCGACGACGAGCAGGGGAAGCGCAAGGATGATCCCGAGGACGGCGACCACGGCACCCGCCCCGATCATCTGCAGGACCCGCCAGGTGACTCCGCCGTGGATGAGGCCGAGGCCGAGCGCAGTGACGACTACCCCCGCGATGGCAGCAGCCGCCCGCCGCCTACTCAGCGACTGGTGGCCGGCGGTCTGCCCGGTCAGTGCCATGAGCGCAGACACCCGGCTGGCCTGGCGTGCCGGCCTCAGGATGGAGACCAGGGTCACCACGGTGCCGACCAGGACCGCCAGGGCGAAGGAGGTCCAGGAGATGGTCAGGTGACGGGACTCGACCTCCTCGATGAGGCCGGAGCCGATGACGGGCACCGCGACGGCGGCTCCGACGGCGGCTCCGGCGACGGATCCTGCCAGCCCGGTGAGCAGGGCGGTGCGCAGCACAGAGCCCACGACCTGGCGGCGGGTCGCGCCCACGCAGCGCAGCAGACCGATCTGGCGGGTCTGGCGCGCCATGAGCGTCGTGAAGGTCGTGGCGATGACGATCCCGGAGACGACGACGCACACGGGGGCGAGGATCTGCAGAAGAGTGATCGTCCTGGAGGCGGTGCCGTCGGAGGCCTTGGCGCGCATAGTGACGATCTCGGAGGCGGTGTATGCCTGTGCACTTGGCTGCGCGGTGGCCAGGGCCCCGGTGACGGAGCTGAGAAGCTCCTTGTCGCTGGTCCCTGCCTTCCCGGTGACGTAGAGGACGGCGGGGGCGTCGGGAAGCCCCATGGCGGACTGAGCCTGGCCGGTGGCGAAGATGTAGGGGGTGTCCTCGGCGTCGTACCGGGTGACGTCAGCCCCGGGTCGGACCACGCCGACAATGTTCACGGTCGTGGAGGAGGCGTCCTCGGAGGCCCTCAGTGTGAGGGTGCTGCCGACCTTCACGTTCTGCTGCCGCTCCAGGACGGCGGGGGAGACGGCGATCTCGTTATCCGCCTGCGGCAGGCGGCCCTCCACCAGGCGGGTGCTGCCCGCGAGCGCCGGTACGTCCAGGACCAGGAGGTTGCTCTCCTGAGTCGTGCCCCGGCGGCCGGCCAGGACCCATCCCTCGACATAGGGGCGCACCGATGCGACCCCGTCAGCCGCGGAGACCTGCTGCACGGCCCGCTCGGAGATCCTGCCTCTGGCGGCGTCGTCCTTGTGGTCCGCCAGGACCACCACGTCGGCGTCACCGACACTGGCGCGGGCGCTCTCGGTGATCCTGGTCCGAACGGAGTCGGAGACGATGAAGACGAAGACGATGAGGGCCGCGCTCATGGCCACCGCCACGAAGGCGGCAGCACTGCGGCGTAGATCGAGCAGGGCGGGCATCGGCAGTCCTCTTCTCGTTGTTCTTTCCCAGCAAGAGCCGCGGTCGACGAGTCGCATGGTCCCGGGGAGTCGGTGGATGCCTTGAGGCTAGGAATCGCGGAGAAGAACCGGAATGCGTCGAAGGGACGGACTGCCGCCGGCGTCTCCGCCTTTTGGGTGACAGCGACCGCTCAGCCGTACTTCAAACGCGGCCCCCACCCACTTCCAGCCGTGAGCCCCAGTCACTTCGACCAAAACTTCATCATCGACCCGGCTCCGTGTCTTCTATGAAGTTTTGGTCGAAGTGAGGCGCCCTGACCCTGCCGGATCGTGTCTCGGCTCTCAGTGTGAGGTGGGCTGAAGATGTTTCGGTCCTCCCGCAGCGGCGGGCCAACCGTTAGCCTGACCCCGTGACGAATCTTCCCGCCGCCGCCCCGGCCCCCCTGCCGGGGTTCGTGCCCCGCGACCGGACGCTCCTCATGGGCGTCCTCAACGTCACCCCCGACTCCTTCTCCGACGGCGGCCGCTGGGACACCACGGACCTCGCCGTCGCCCACGGTCGCCAGTTGCGCGCCCAGGGCGCCGATCTCCTCGACGTCGGCGGCGAGTCCACCCGTCCTGGCGCCGTTCGCGTCACCCCCGAGGTCGAGCAGGCGCGCGTCATCCCCGTCGTGCGCGCGCTCGCGGACGATGGCGCGGCCGTCTCC
>CAJZFF010000348.1 GCA_915069725.1 uncultured Actinomyces sp. | reverse complement strand
CTCCGCCGGCCCCTTGGGGGTCGCGCGCCCGCCCCAGTGCAGCCGAGGCGGCGCTGCCCCGGGCCACGACTGCGGTCCTGGTCAACGGCGCCCGCTTCTATGTCGACCACGCCCACCCCGAGTACTCCTCACCCGAGGTCCTCACCCCCCGCGACGCCCTGATCTGGGACCGCGCCGGTGAGGTGGTCGCCCGGCGCGCCATGACGGCCCTGGGTGACGAGGGCGATGGGGATGGGACGCCGGCGGAGATCGTCCTGTACAAGAACAACGTGGATGGCAAGGGTGCGGCCTACGGCTCCCACGAGAACTACCTCGTGCGGCGTGATGTGCCCTTCGAGGAGCTGGCCGCGGTCCTGGTCCCCTTCCTCGTCACCCGGCCCGTCCTCGTCGGCGCCGGCCGGGTCGGGATCGGGCAGCGCAGTGAGCGCCCCGGATTCCAGATCAGCCAGCGCGCCGACTACGTCGAGTCCGAGATCGGCCTGCAGACCACGTTCAACCGCCCCATCATCAACACCCGCGACGAACCGCACGCCGACAACGTCCGCTGGCGCAGGCTTCACGTCATCAACGGTGACGCCAACCGCTTCGACGTTCCCATCTACCTCAAGGTCGCCACCGCCGACCTGCTTCTGTGGTTCCTGGAGCAGGCGTACACCGAAGGCTCCGGACGGTTCAAGGAGGCTCTGGCCCGCCTCAAGGACCTGGCCATCATCGGCGACCCAGTGGAGGAGCACTGGGCGCTCTCCCACGACCCCACCCTGTCCCACGAGCTGCGCACCCAGGCCGGGGCCATGACCGCCCTGGAGGTTCAGCGCGCCATCCTCGACGCCGTCAGCCCTGCCGTCACCCGTGTCGAGGACGTTCAGGCCCATCGCGCCCTGGCCCTGTGGAGGCAGGTCCTCGACGCCCTCGAGCAGTGGCGCCACGACGGAACCGGGCCGGCCGCCCAGATGGTGGAATGGGTCGCCAAGTACGAGCTCTGTGAGGGACTGCGCCGCAGGTCAGGAACCGCCTGGGACGATCCCCGCCTGGCCGCTCTCGACATTCAGTGGGCCGACCTACGACCGGGACGATCCGTCGTCGACAAGCTCGATGCCGCCGGCAGGATCCGCCGGCTGGTCACCGACGCGGAGATCCAGAATGCGGCCGACACGCCCCCCGAGGGCACACGCGCCGCTATCCGGGGAACCGCCATCCGCCGTCACCGGCAGATCGTGGGGGCCTCCTGGACCTGCCTGCTCCTCGACGTGCCGGGCACCCCCGCCCTGGCGCGTCTGCGCCTGCCCGACGACGTGGTTGTCGGCCCCGATGAGACGGCGACCATCCTGGAGGAAATTGGTCGCCGAGCGGAACCTGAGAGACACTGAGCCTCACAGTGCGCTCACCAGCGGTGTACCGCTGGGCAGGACGAGTGAAGGAGCAACGCATGATGCCGCAGCACGCCAGTCAGTCCCATGGACAGGTCCGTCGCGACGGCGTCGAGACCACTGCAGCGGACACTGAGCAGCAGATCAGTGCCGGGACGTCGTCGGCCGAGCAGACCAGTGATGTCGACAGCATCCTCGATGAGATCGACTCGGTCATCGAGACCAACGCGGCGGCCTTCGTCCAGGGCTTCGTCCAGAAGGGCGGCCAGTGAGCATGAGCGGCTCACGGCCCGTGGCGCGGCGCATCATCGGGGTGGAGACCGAGTACGGCATCACCTGCGCCCCCACCGCCGACGGCCCTCCTCCCATGAACGCCGACCACGCCGCTCGTGAGCTCTTCGATCCCGTGGTCCAGCGCTCGCGCTCCTCGAACGTCTTCACTCGTGGGGGTGCTCGCCTCTACCTGGACGTGGGCTCCCACCCCGAGTTCGCCACCGCCGAGTGCGATCGCCTGGAAGATGTGCTTGCTCAAGACCGCGCCGGTGAGCTCGTCATGGCCGATTTGGCCGAGCAGGCCAATGCGCGCCTGGCCGCAACGGGTGTTCCCGGGCGGATCCACCTGCTGAAGAACAACCGTGATGCCGAGGGCAACGGCTTCGGGTGCCACGAGAACTACCTCGTGCGCCGTCGTGGTGACTTCTGGAACGACGCCCGCACTCTCATACCCCACCTGGTGACCCGGCAGATCCTCGTCGGCGCCGGCCACATCGCCGCAGCCGGGGACACTCGGCGCGCCGCCGACGGGCTCAGGGCCTACGTCTTCTCCCAACGGGCCGACCAGATGTGGGACGCCGTCTCCTCAGCCACGACCCGCGCCAGGCCGCTTATCAACACCCGGGACGAACCGCATGCCGATGCCGAGCGCTACCGACGCATGCACGTCATCGTCGGTGACTCCAACATCGCTCAGGGTTCCACCCTGCTCAAGGTAGCGGCCATGGACCTGCTCCTGGACTACCTGGAGCACGGGGGAGAGCTCGGCGACCTGGCCCTGGCCGATCCCATGAGAGCCATCCGCGACACCTGCCATGACATGAGTGGAGGCGTGCTCCTGGAACGGTCCGACGGGCGGACCATCACGCCGTTGGAGGTGCAGGCAGAGCATCTCGGGCGTCTGCGCGACCACGTCGCGCAGGGCGTCGAGGTCACTGCTCTCCACGAAGCCGCACTGGAGCTGTGGGAACGAGGACTCCAGGCCCTGCGCCTGCAGCAGCCCGAGCTCGTGGACACGGAGCTCGACTGGGCGGTCAAGCACCGGCTGCTGACCCGCTACTGCCAGCGGCACGACACAGATCTGACCGATCCCCGGGTGAGCCGCTTGGCCCTGGCCTACCACGACGTGAGTCCGAGTCGGGGATTGCGCCTCAGGCTGGAGGGGGCCGGGCTGATGCGACGCCTTGTCGGGGAGGAGACCTGCCGTGCCGCCGTGACCACTGCGCCGGCCACGACCCGCGCTCATCTGCGCGGCGCCGTGATAGGACGTGCCCGGGATCTGCGCCGCGACCTGTCGGCGGACTGGGTGAATCTGCGTTTGGACGACGGACGCACGCCGCCCGTCGCCCTGCGTGATCCCTTCAGCGCCGTCGACGAACGCGTCGACGCCCTCATCGCGGCCATGGAGGACGCCGACGGGGGCCCACTCGTCGGCACCTGAGATACTGCACCCACGCATCCGGCACACTGGAGAGTCCGATGACCACCTTCTCGCCCTTCTCCGACGAGACGACCCGTCTGCCCCGGCTGGGAGCTGACGGGCGGCCCCTGACGCGTCGTCAAAGGCGCGAGTTGGAGCGTGCCCGCGACGCTGCCGACGAATCCCGTGACCCCCATGATTCCGGGTCCGCCCATGCATCCGCCGATGCGGCG
>CAJZFF010000347.1 GCA_915069725.1 uncultured Actinomyces sp. | reverse complement strand
GGGTGATGGCGTGGTCGGGGATGCGCACGCCCAGCGTGTGCTTCTTGGGGTTGAGTGTCATCCGGGGCACATCCTTGGTGCCCTTGAGGATGAAGGTCCACGGCCCCGGGGTGAGCCGCTTGATGAGCCTGAAGGCGTTGTTGCCGACGATGGCCAGCGGCCCGACCTGGGCGAAGTCGGCGCACACGAAGGTGAAGTTGTGCTTGCCGTCGAGCTGGCGGATGGTGCGGATCCGGTCCAGCCCCTCCTTGTTGCCCGGCGCGCAGGCCAGGGCGTATCCGGAGTCGGTGGGGTAGGCGACCAGGCCGCCGTCGCGCAAGGTGGCGACGACCTTCTCAACGAGACGGGCCTGAGGATTGACGGGGTGGAGCTCGATGTAGCGTGCCATGCGCCCACCCTACCGCGAGTGACAGGTCTCACACAGCATTCCGAAGGCAGGAGAACGTCAGCCGCGAGGGATCCGGTGAGGGACGTCGGAGAAGACACCGGTCACGCCCCAGTTGAAGAGCTCGTTGGCTCGGCTCGGCGAGTTGACGGTCCAGACGTTGACGCCGTAGCCCTCGGCCCGAAACTCCTGAACCTGCTGCCGGGTCAGGCCGGAGTCCTCGGGATGGATGAAGTCGGCGCCCACGATCTCAAGGGTGCTCCTCCAGTCACCCGACAGCGCACGACTCTCATAGAGGCACCCCACGGGGACCTCCGGGGCGCGCTGCTTGAACAGGTGGAGCAGGAGGTGGCTGAAGGAGGAGACGATGACCTTGACGTCGGGGCGCAGGCGCTCGAGCTGTGTGATGACACCGTCGATGAGGCGCAAGGTCGCCTCCTTGCCGGTCTCATTGGGCTTGATCTCGATATTGGCGTTGAGGCCGGTGTCATTCATGAGATCGATGAGATCCCTCAGGGTGGGCAGCGACTCACCCTCGAACCGTGGGGAGAACCAGCCTCCGGCGTCGATGCCCGCCAGATCGGCCGCCGTCAGGTCGTCGTACCGACCGGTGCGATTCGTGGTCCGGTCCAGGGTGGAGTCATGGCAGATGATGACTGTTCCGTCGGCGATGACGTCGACGTCGGCCTCCACCCACGTCACCTGATGATCCACCGCACAACGGAAAGCGGCCATGGTGTTCTCCGGGGCCAGCGAGCTCAGGCCCCGGTGCCCGAAGATCATGCAACCCTCGCCGCACACGCGCCCACCACTGTCTGAGGTGCCCGATGACATGGCCGGAATGCTACCCGAGTCGCGCACACGCGCATCATGGAAGGTCGGTTGACATCAAGGCGAGTTGATATAAAATCCCTTGTATGCGAAAGGTCGCCACACCACCGGAGGCCCCCCTTGGGGAGGACTCGGCCGTGGTGCAGCTGTTCAAGGCGCTGGCTCACCCCATGAGGGCGAGCATCGTCTACCGCCTCATCAGCTCACCGGCTGACGTCACCGAGCTGGTGACGTTCCTCGGCGTCTCCCAGCCCCTGGTCTCGCACCACCTGCGGGTCCTGCGCAACGCCCACTTGGTCGAGTCGGTCCGCGACGGCAAGCGCCAGAGCTACTCCCTCATTGACGACCATGTCGCATCCATCTTCATCGACACCCTCGAGCACACGAAGGAGCACGATCATGACTGCCACCACTGAGCACCGCCCCGCTGAGGCCCACCAGCACACCCACGGCCCCGACTGCGGGCACCTGGCCGTCATCCACGGAGACCACGTGGACTACATTCACAACGGCCACGCCCACCACGAGGACAACGGCCACTACGACGAGTGCGACACCTGCTCGTGCGAGCACTGCTCGGACCCCTGCGCCGTGTGCGAGTGCGAGGACTGCACCTGCCCCACCTGCAACCACAACACCTGCTCGTGCGAGCACTGCTCGGACTCCTGCTCCTCGTGCACCTGCGAGGACTGCACCTGCCCGACCTGCACGCACGCCGCCTGAGCGACTCAGTCAGTCACCCCTGAACGCACTCCGCCTTCAGGAGGTGCACCCCTGTGAGGGCCTTTTGCCGAATGACGTATGTCGGCAGGAGGCCCTCACGGTTTGCGGCAACGCTGTAGCCGGCGGCGCCCGACGCAGACGGAGCGGGAGGCCCCTGGACGATGAGGCTCAGGGAATGGCGGGTTTGCACCGATGCGCACGCGCAACGATCATGTGCCCATGAGCAGTCCCCTCCCTGTTTCCGGTGCTTCTGGGCACGTCGCACCGCCTGTGCCCGGTGTCCGTCTGGGACAGGTGCTGGGTCAGGGAGGATTCGCCACCGTCTACGCCGGGGAGCAGGTCTCGTTGGGGCGCCCAGTGGCTGTCAAGATCGACTCCAGGCCGCTGCACGACGAGCGCACCCGCCGACGTTTCATGCGGGAGATGGCGGCCGCCAGCCGGATCAGCGGGCACCCGAACGCGGTCTCGCTGATCGACTCCGGAGTGCTTCCCGACGGGCGCCCCTACCTGGTCATGGAACGCTGTGACGGGGGCTCCTTGGCCCAGGTCCTGCAGCACGGCCAGATCAGCGCCGCTCAGGCCATCAGCATCGTCACGGCCGTGTGCTCCGCCCTGGGCGCCGCTCACGACGCCGGGGTCCTCCACCGCGACATCAAGCCCGGAAACATCCTCATTGACGCTTATGGAAGCCCGCGTCTGAGCGACTTCGGCCTGGCCGCCGTCCAGCGCGAGGGCATCGACTCCTCCGTCACCCTGGAGACGATGACGCCGGACTTCGCTCCCCCGGAGGCCTTCACCCTGGCCGCGCCCTCACCCAGGGGCGACGTGTGGTCGATGGGGGCCGTTCTCTTCGCGCTCCTGACCGGACGCGGTCCTCGACGCACAGCCGACGGCGCACCCCAGAGCCTGCCGGAGATCATCAACCACCTGTCGGTGCCCATCGACACCTCCGACGCGCGCATCCCCGAGGCGTTACGTCCGCTGCTCGACCGGGCGCTGCACCCCGACCCCGCTCAGCGGTACCGCGACGGCAACGAGCTGACCGAAGCACTGACTCGGGCCGGCGCGCTCTCGAACGGCGCGTTCAGCACCCCTCACTCGGCACTGCGTACACCCCATCCCCTGCCTGCGGTGATCTCGACGCCCACAGCCGGATCGCGCCGCTCGAGCAGGGCACTGATGCTCCTGGCACTGGGGGTGACAGCGGGCGTCGTCATCTCCGCCGCTGTGCTGGGCGCCGTCAGGCTCATCGACTCGGTGCCGTCAGCGAACCGGGCAGCCCAGGGGGCCTCTGCCTCGCCCGTCCTACATGCCGGGGCCCGAGCGGAGCAGGGCGCCGGCAGCCGCCCCTCGGC
>CAJZFF010000346.1 GCA_915069725.1 uncultured Actinomyces sp. | reverse complement strand
CCGGCGGCATCGACGCTCGTCACAAGGTCTGCTGGCAGTGCCTGTTCCTCCAGGGCGCTGCGCAGGGCCGCGACGATGGCGGCGTTGGAGTCCTGGGCGGCACTGCCCCCGCGCAGGACGATGGCGTTGCCGGACTTGACGGCGAGGGCGGCGGTGTCGACGGTGACGTTGGGACGGGCCTCGTAGATCATGCCGACGACGCCCAGTGGCACCCGCACCCGACGCACTCGCAGCCCGTTGGGCATGACCGAGCCGTCAACGACCTGGCCCACGGGGTCGGGCAGGGCGGCCACCTCGTGCAGGGAGTCGGCGATGGCCGACAGCCGTCCACTGTCCAGGGCCAGGCGGTCGAGGAGGCCGGGCTTCATCCCGCCTTGGCGTCCGCGCTCCAGATCGGCGGCGTTGGCCGCGAGGATCGCTTCGCCGTGCTCGGTCAGGCTGTGGGCCATGGCCTCCAGGGCGGCGTCCTTGACGGCGCGTGGGGCCCTGGCCAGGCTCCGTTGCGCCACGCGGGCGGAGCGGGCGGTTGCGGTGACGAGCTCGTGGGCCTCAACGTCGTTCATGGGGACACTTTAGAAGACGAGGCCGATGGTGTCCTCAGACTCCGGCGATGCGGGGCAGCTCGGCCAGATCGTCGCGGTGGATCACGGGTGCCACGTGATCGGGGGCGGGGGCGCCCTCGGCCTGGGCCGCCAGGACCTCGCGCAGCTCGGCGGCGGCGTAGCGGCATATCCCCCGGGCCAGGACGCCCTCGGGGCCGACGACGTCAACGACGGAGCCCGACTCGAAGTCGCCGTCGAGGCCGGTCAGGCCCGGCAGCAGGAGCGACTTCTTCCCCACGGTCAGGGCCCGGGCCGCCCCGGCATCGATGAGAACACGCCCTTCGGGCTGGGAGGCGTGGGCCATCCACAGCCGGCGGCTGGGGCGGTGGGGCCCGGTGGGCTCGAACCAGGTGCCCAGGTCTGCGGGAACCTGTTCCTGGCCCAGGAGCGCTGCGGCGTCGTCGGCCCGGGCGATGAGGGTGGTGGTTCCCGAGGCGCAGGCGATGGTGGCGGCCTGGAGCTTGGTGGTCATGCCGCCGGTTCCTACGAAGGAGCCGCGCCCGGAGACACTGACCCCCTCCAGGTCCGCCGAGGAGCGCACGTGGCGGATAGGAGTGGCGCCGGGGGTTCCGGGGCGCGCGGTCCACAGGCCGTCGACGTCGGTGAGCAGCACGAGGACGTCGGCGGTCACCAGGTGGGCCACGAGGGCGGCCAGGCGGTCGTTGTCGCCGAGGCTGAACTCACTGGTGGCCACCGCGTCGTTCTCGTTGATGATGGGGACGGCTCCCAGTGAGAGCAGGGAGTCGAAGGTGGCGCGCACCGTGCGGTAGTGGCTGCGGATGGCGACGTCGTGGGCGGTCAGGAGGACCTGGGCGGTCACCAGTCCGTAGGCGCTCATCGCGGTCTCCCAGCGGGCGGCGAGCCGCCCCTGTCCCACGGAGGCGGCCGCCTGCAGGAGGCTGAGCTCATCGGGGCGCCGGCTCAGCCCCAGGGGCACCAGCCCTGAGGCGACGGCCCCGGAGGAGACCAGGACGACGTCGTGGCCGCGACTGCGCATACCGGCGATGAGGCCGGCGAGGATGTCGATGCGGTTGAGATCGAGCCCGCCATCGGCGCGCGTCAGGGAGGAGGAGCCGACCTTGACCACGACGCGGGCGCCGGCGGGCAGCCGTCCTGGGCGCTCCTGTCCGTGGTCGGAGCCGGCACCGGTTGCTGCTGGAGTCATGGGTTCGCGCCTCAGTCCTCGTCGTCCCCGTGCCAGGAGGCGGCATCGGTCCACAGGCCCTCGGCGGCCTCGTCGCGCAGCTGCTGGCGCGCGGCCTCCTTGGCATCCATCATCTCGTGGTACTGGCTGCGCCGCTCCACGTTGGTCCGCCGCCGACTGGTCTCCAGGCGCAGGTCGGTGCCTCGGGCGCCCAGCAGCTCGGGGCCGGTGGTCATCGTGGGCTCCCAGGTGAAGAGCACTCCCCCGTCGACCTCGCCGATGAGGACGGTGTCGCCGGCGTGGGCGCCGGCCTTGACGAGCTCGTCCTCAACCCCGGCCGCGGCCAGGCGGTCGGCGAGGTAGCCGACGGCCTCGTCATTGGTGAAGTCGGTCTGACGCACCCAGCGTTCGGGGCGCTGCCCGCGAACCTGGTAGACCTGCCCCTCGCTGGGATGGGCCAGCAGACGCACCTGGGCGACGCTCTCCTTCTCCCGGCGCCCGACCGCCGCGGGCCGGATGATCGGGCGCGGCTCACCCGAACCGTCAGTCCCACCGGGCTCTCCGTCGCGCCGGGACGTGGCCGGAGCGGCCTTCCGGGCCTGCTCGACCTCCCCGGCCAGGGCGAAGGACAGGGGGCGCAGCCCCGTGTGCGCGACCGCGGAGACGATGTGGACGGGCAGCCCCCGGGCCTCGATGTCGGCGCGCACGAACTCGGCGAGCTCGGCCGCATCGGGGACATCGACCTTATTGAGCACCACGATACGGGGGCGCTCCATGAGGGGGACCCGGCCGGTGAGGGAGGGGTCGTCCTCCTGCTCGCCGAGGCGCTCGGAGTAGGCGGCGAGCTCGGCCTCAATGGTGTCCAGGTCGGACAGGGGGTCGCGCCCCGGCTCGAGGGTGGCGCAGTCCAGGACGTGGACGATGACGGCGCAGCGCTCGATGTGCCGCAGGAAGTCCAGTCCCAGACCTTTGCCCTGGGAGGCTCCGGGGATGAGGCCGGGGACGTCGGCGATGGTGTAGCGCACGTCGCCGGCCTCGACGACCCCGAGGTTGGGTACGAGGGTCGTGAAGGGGTAGTCGGCGATCTTGGGGCGGGCGGCGCTCATGGCGGCGATGAGGGAGGACTTGCCGGCGCTGGGGTAGCCCACCAGGGCGACGTCGGCGATGGTCTTGAGCTCCAAGGTGATGTCCTGGGCCTGACCGGGCTCTCCCAGGAGGTGGAAGCCGGGGGCCTTGCGCTTGGAGGAGGCCAGGGAGAAGTTGCCGCGTCCGCCGGTACCGCCCTGGGCGACGACGACGCTGGCGCCCTCCCCCACGAGGTCGGCGATGACCTGGCCTCGCGAGTCCTTGACGACGGTGCCCTCGGGAACGGGCAGCACGAGGTTCTTGCCGTCGGTACCGCGGCGCCAGTCCCCCATGCCGGGGGTGCCGTTGCCGGCCCGCTGGTGCGGGGATCGGTGATAGCTCAGCAGGGTCGTCACCCGAGGGTCGACAGTCAGGACGACGTCGCCGCCATGACCGCCGTCGCCGCCGTCGGGCCCGGCCAGGGGCTTGTACTTC
>CAJZFF010000345.1 GCA_915069725.1 uncultured Actinomyces sp. | reverse complement strand
GGGCGCCGGCGTACTGGCGGGTGCTCACCGTCATTCCGGCCCTCGTGGCGGCCTCGGCCAGGACGGGCACGGCCCCGCGGTAGCTCGTGTCCTGGCGGCCCACCGACAAGATGCCGGCGATGCCGTCGTAGCGGCCGGGTGGCGCGGTGGACATCAGGGAGAGCGGGTCGTTGGCCTCGTAGGCGGCACGGTCTCCTCCGAAGCCCTGGGAGATGGTGCGCTCCACGCTGCCCAGCGTGGGGTGCTCCTCGGCGCTGATCGCCAGGAAGGTGCGGTAGACGCCCGGTGAGCGGGTGACGACCTGCATCGCGCAGGTGCCCCCGTTGGACAGGCCGGCCACCGCCCAGTGGGCGGGGTCGTCGTCGACCTGCAGGTTCGCCCTGATCCAGGCCGGGACGTCCTTCTCCAGGTAGGTGGCCACCTTGCCGCCGGCCTCGGTGTCGGAGCACAGGGGATTGGCATACGGGCTGCCCAGGAGGTCGGCGACGACGACTACCGGGGCCAGGCCGTGGTGGTCGGCCGCGTAGGCGTCCATCGTGTCCTTCAGGTTCCCCAGCTCGAACCAGTCCGACGGGCTTCCCGGCTGCCCGGTGAGCAGGACGAGGACCGGCAGGGCCGGGCGCTGTGAGCCCAGGTAGGCCGGTGGCAGGTAGATGAAGGCCCCTCGCGGCGTGAAGCCCTTCGTTCCGGACTGGTCGCCGGCCGGGATGTCGGCGGTGACCGCCTCGCCGTGGGCGGGCATGTCCGACGGCGGCCTCCAGGTCTCCTCCAGCGTCCCGCCTCCGCGCACGGGTGCCGGTGACCGGGCCGCGGCGCCCTGCAGACGGTTGAGCGGCGTGGTCGCCACCCCGTAGCCCAGGACCGATGCCAGGGTGGGGTAGGAGGCGAAGAAGGTGTTGATGGCCAGCAGGGAGGAGGCCACCACGGCCACGAGGCTGGAGGCGGACTCCGTGGCGCGCACCAGGCGGCGGTTGCGTGAACGCACCGCCCGGTGACGTCCCTCGGTGCGGTTGCCGGTGACCAGCTGGGCGATGACGAGGCCGATGACGCCCACCCAGGTCCACACGAACCAGCCGACGCCGTCGGCGACGGGATGCCAGATGACGTCCACGGCCAGCCAGAAGGTCACTGCGCTCGCTGCGGCGGCGGCAGGTACGACGAGCTGGCGATGCCAGGGCAGGTAGCGGGTGCGCCGCCACCACAGCCAGGCGATGACCACCGCGGCCACGATCACGCAGACCGTCCCCAGCCAGGGCTGGAGGATGTGGACGGCCTTGAGAGCGCCTACGACGCCGCCCGACGCCTGCGCCTCGGCAGTGCTGCTGGCAGTGGCGGCGTCGGCGGTGGGCGCGCCAGCACCGCTGATCTCAGTCACGGTTCATCAGCACATGGGCGAAGCGCGCCGTCTGGGAGGGCTTGAGTCCGGGCAGGTAGGCCCGGGCGATGGCGATCCCGACCGTGGGCAGGTCCACGAGGTCGGGAACCGCCAGGTACATGGGCACGGAGCGCGGCTTGAACTTGCGCTTGTAGGCGTGCAGGGAGCCGAATCCGTAGGCCGGCTCGAGCACGGAGGCCAACAGGTTCAGGAGTGGGTCGAAGCGTGAGGAGGCATCGCCGTCGGCCGGTGCGGAGCGCGACAGCGGAGCCCCGGACAGGGACAGGATCTCCAGCCCCTCGGCCTGGGCGTCCTGGGCGGCGCGCCCGATGAGGTACTCCATGACGGGGCGGAAGCCGCCCTCGCGGCGTCGCATGAAGTCCAGGGTCAGGCCGATGACGCGCCCGTCGCGGTAGACCGGCAGCCAGGAGGTGACGCCCTGGACGGTGCCGTCGGCGTCGACGGCCAGCAGCAGGCGCGTCTCGGCGTCGTCGAGCTCGGCCAGACCGCCCAGGGTGAAGCCCATCTCCGGCAGCGGCTTGTCACTGGCCCAGGCCTGGGAGATGGCCCGGATCTGGTCCCGCCGACCGGCCGGGCAGTCGCGGAAGGTGGTCCATACCGCCTCGATGCCCTCCTTCTTGGCGTGGTTGAGGGCGGTGCGCACGTCCTGGTAGGCCTTGCCGCGGAAGGCCAGGTCCGGCAGGTCCAGGACGGCCTCCTCAGCCACCTGCATGATCGTCCAGCCCATGGCACGGGCGGCCTCCATCGCCGGGGCGTGCACCGAGTACAGGGCCGGGATGAGTCCGGCGTCGGTGGCGAAGTCGGCGAAGTCGCGCACCGCCTGGGCCACGTCGGCGTCGTCGGCGGCGGGGTCCCCGACCGTCAGGGCGACGTCGCGGCTGGGCCGGTAGGAGAAGCCGGCCGTGCCCGCCTCGTTGACCCAGGCCTCGTTGCCCTGCCAGGTGAGCATCCACCCCAGGGTCCCGGCGCCGCGACTGCGCACCAGCTCGACGAGCTCCTCGCGGTCGGAGATCCGGGTGCGGGCGGGAGCGGACTGGGCCAGCCACACCCACAGGATCGTCAGAAGCCACACCAGGACCGGAACCCACGCGGTGAGCAGGTAGGCCAGGGGGGTCAGGGGCTCGACGATCAGGCTCATGATGCCGCCGGTGCTGATGGGCAGCAGGTAGGACACGTAGGTCTCCAGCAGGGCGGGCCAGGTCGCGTAGGGGGTGAAGTCATGAGACATGAGCAGGCCCCCGGCGACGGTCAGGGCCGCCCCGCCCAGGAGGGTCAGGATCCAGGCGACGACGGCGCGGCGAATGACGCCGGGGCGCGATCCCAGGGTGAAGCGCCTCCTGGTCCACACCACCAGGCTGATGACCACGATGTTGAGCAGCAGCGGCACCAGCAGGTGCCCCGAGCGCAGCCAGCTGTGCAGGAGCTGGGTCGTGGTGGGACCGGACTCGGCCTCCTGCTCGCCGATCTTCTCCACCAGGGCGAACAGGGCCGCGCACGCCCCCAGGAATACTTGCAGGGCGATGGTGCCGCAGACCGCTGAGCGACGCCCTCGGCGCAGGCCGTCGGCCAGGACCAGCTGCAGGAGCGCCGGCATGCACATCAGGAGCTGCTCGACGGGGTAGATGACGGCGTCCTTGGGCAGGATGGCGGGGGTCAGCCCGTAGCGGGCGTCGGCCAGCGGGCCGGCGGCGTTGCTCACCACCGCCAGGGCGCAGCTCACGGCCCAGCAGGCCACCAGGAAGGCCACGAGCTCGCGCTCCACGCGCCGGGGCAGCTCCTGGGAGGGGGCCGTCTGCTGCCCGCGCTCCAGGATGATGCCCATGATGAGGCCGATGACGCCGGCTCCCAGGCGGGCCAGGGCGCCCACGGTTCCGGTCACGGCGGCCGAGACGATGAGGACGGCGAACATCGCCAGG
>CAJZFF010000344.1 GCA_915069725.1 uncultured Actinomyces sp. | reverse complement strand
CGGCCGCATCTCGGCCATCGAGGCCCTGCGCAGCGGCACCAGCGCCTCCCTGCGCCCACGCCGGCAGCGCTGGAGACTGACCACCCTTCGCCGCCTTCCGGTACAGGTGTGGCTCGGGGCGCGCGAGGCACTGCGCCCCTCCAACGCCCTGATGCTCGGTGTCCTGGCGCTGTGCACCTTCGCCATGGTGCTGCCGACGAATGTCTCCTCGACTCTGAGCAACCCACGTGTGGCCACCTATCTGGGGGCCGGTCGGGCCGATCTGCGTATCGACGTGCGCGCCGGGGTCCAGGACCTGGCCGCTGTGGAGAAGGCCGTCGACTCCGACCCTCACGTCACCCGGCACACCACGATGCTGCGCCGCAGCTACAAGATGTCCACTGCCACCGGCGGCTGGGAGACGACGCTCATTGATATCGGGGACCACAAGGCCTTCCCCATGGAGTACCTCTCCGGGCGCGCCCCCACCACCGACGACGAGATCGCCCTGTCCTACAGCCAGGCCCAGGACGCAGGCACCAAGGAGGGAGCCACGGTCACCGTCCAGACCGCCGACGGCGACAAGGACCTGACGGTCACGGGTGTCTACCAGGACATCACCAACAACGGGCATACCGCCAAGGCCACCTTCGACGACGGCGCCCCCGCGCTGTGGCAGATCGTCTACGCCGATGCCGGCTCCACCCAGCAGGCCAGCGCCCTCGCCAAGCAGCTGAGCGGCGAGTACCCGGGGATCCAGGCGATCAGCATGAATCAGTATGCCGCCCAGTTCTTCGGGGCGACTGGCTCCCAGGTCCGCGTCGTCACCACGCTGGCCTGCGCCATCGCGCTGGGGCTGTCCTTCCTCATCACGGTGCTGTTCACCGTCCTGATCGTCTCGCGGGAACGGCCTCAGATCGGCGTCCTGATGGCGCTGGGGTGCACCAGACGGGCCGTTGCGGGGCAGTACCTCATCCGTTTCGGCCTCCTGGCGCTGGTGGGGACCGCCCTGGGCCTTCTGGGGGCCTCCGCTCTGGGCAGCCCCGCGATCGGGACGGTCATGGCCTCGCGCGGAGCCCCCGACCTTCAGCTCCTCCCCAACTGGTGGCTGGTGGGACTCGTCCTGCCGGGGACACTGCTGGCCACCGTCGTCGGCGCCGTCGCCCTGGCCCTCAGACGCCTACGCACCATGCCCCTGACCATGACCCTGACCACCGGCGAGTAAGGAGAGACAGAATGCGTGCCTCCACCCCATCGCGCTCCCCATGGCGCACCGGCTCAGCAGCCGCCGGACCGACCGTGACCGCGGGAGCCGGGCAACCGGCTCTGCGAGCCCAGCACCTGTCCAAGAGCTACCACTCCCCCGTCCTACGAGACCTCGACCTGGATGTCGAGCAGGGGCAGTTCGTCGCCATCATGGGGCCCTCCGGGTCCGGGAAGTCCACCCTCCTGCACTGCCTGAGCGGTATGGACCAGCCCGACGCCGGCTCGGTACTCCTGAGCGGCCAGGAGATCACGAGCCTGAGCGAGAAGAAGCTGGCAGCGCTGCGGCTGACACGTTTCGGATTCGTCTTCCAGCAGGCACACCTCATGACCACCCTGTGCCTGCTGGACAACATCGTCCTGCCCGGGTTCCTGGCAGGTCTACGCCCGCGCTCCGAGGTCACGGCGCGTGGAGAGGAGCTCATGGAGCGCATGGGGATCGCCAAGCTGGCCACCAGCGGCGTCACCGAGGTCTCCGGAGGCCAGCTGCAGCGCGCCGGCATCTGCCGGGCCCTCATCAATGACCCCGGGATCGTCTTCGCCGACGAACCCACCGGAGCGCTCAACTCCGCCACCGCGCTGCAGATCCTCGACCTGCTCGGGGAGATTCATGCCTCGGGGACGACTCTGGTCATGGTCACCCACGACACCCAGGTGGCGGCCCGGGCCGACCGCGTCCTGGTCCTCGTGGACGGGCAGATCACAGAGGACCTGCTCCTGGGCAAATATGAGGAGGCTGAAGGACCCTCACGCCTGGCGACGGTCACCGAGGCCCTCCAGCGCCACAGCGTGTGACGGGGCCGGGTCAGTGGCCTCCGCAGCCGCAACCGCCACCGCCCGAGGCGGAGGCGGAGACATCGCGCAGGCCCAGCAGGTTACCGGCCTTGTGCCCGGGGGTGACGCCCTGCGGTGCTCCCGCTCCCAGGGCCGTCGTCACCGCTGAGGCGATGGCAACGGCGTCGACGACCTCCGGGGAGGTCTGCACGGGCTCGGGCCGATAGCCCTCACCCACCGGCTGGGCGACTGCGGGCGCTGCGGCCCGCTCGTCCTGCTCGTTGCGCTTGCCGTGCCCGCCGCATCCGCAGCTGCATCCTCCGGTCTGGCTCATCATGTCTCCTCACGCAAAGGTACTCATCGGGTGTGCTTTCGCCGGACGGGCCGGCGGCCCGGGTGCGCGTCTCAGGCCGGGTCCAGGACCAGTACCGGGCGCGCACGTGGGCCCTGGTGCCTCAACAGTGCCACGAGTCGCCCGCTGGGAGCGAATCCGGCCACGACGCGTTGCTCGGCCGCGTTCTGGGAGGCCGGCGATCGCCGGCCCTCGGGCGCCTCGGCCCGCTCCAGGACCGCGGCGTCAAGAGGCCGGCCGTAGCGCAGTGAGCGTGCCTCATCCTCAGCGAGGGCCAGCTGCTCGAAGCAGCGCCGGGCGACCTCCTCCAGCGGGACCGTGGCGACCCCGCGAGGCTCAGGGGCCGAGGCATCGGCCTCGACCTGCTCGGACAGGGCCGCCAGGGTGCGGGCCTCGTCGACGTCGAAGGGGCCGACTGCGGTGCGTCGCAGCGCGGTCAGATGAGCCCCGCAGCCCAGTGCCCGGCCCAGGTCGCGGGCCAGGGCGCGCACGTAGGTTCCTGAGGAGCAGGAGACGAGGATGTCGATGTCGACGGCCTCCACCGCGTCTGAGACGTCGCTCCGAGCTCCGTCGGTGATCGTCTTCCGGGGCTCTCCGGTCAGGCGCAGCTCGTGGATGGTGACGGGCCTGGCCTCCAGCTCGACGTCCTGGCCGTCGCGGACCCGCTTGTAGGCGCGCACGCCGTCGACCTTGATGGCCGAGACGGCGCTGGGCACCTGCTGGATCTGTCCGGTCAGGCCAGCCAGTGCCTTCTGGAGGCGGTCCCCGGACAGGTCGTCGATCCGGCAGCCGTGGACTGCGGTGACCTCGCCCTCGGCGTCCTCGGTAGTGGTCTCCAACCCGAGGCGGATGGTGGCCGCGTAGGTCTTGTCCGCTCCCACCAGGTAGGTGAGGAACCGGGTGGCGCGTCCGATGCCCAGGAGCAGCAGGCCGGTGGCCCTGGGG
>CAJZFF010000343.1 GCA_915069725.1 uncultured Actinomyces sp. | reverse complement strand
CGGCCGGCACCGGCCAGTGGCCCTAGAAGACGCTGCTGCTGGACTCGATCGTGATGGTGGGCTCGCCATCACCCTCCGGCAGCTCCACCTTCCCGGAGAAGGTGAACTTCGACTTGCGGGGGCTGGGGTTCTTATCGAAGGCCGTCGGCTTGGGAGACCCGGAGATGCTGATCTCGTCGGAGGTGAAGGACAGGTCATTGCTGTCCTCGGAGAACTCCACCTTCGTGGCGTCCTTCTCCACCGACAACGAGGTCATGTCCGAGGAGGTCTGGTAGGGGCAGGCCTTGTCCGAGTTCGTCGGGACGGTCGCGCAGGTCTTCGTCTGCTCCTTGACCTTCTCCAGCGCCTTGGTCTTGAGCTCGTCAGTGGGAGTGGCATCCACCTTCTGGGTGCCCACCGACTCGGCCTCCGAGCTCGCACCCTCACCCGAAGGAATCAAGGTGAAGGAGGTCTCCTTGGCAGAGAGGTACTTGCTGACGGAGTCCGGCGCCGACACCGGGTACACACCGGGGTAGGCGAACTGGGTCGAGGTGCGGCTCCCACTCCACCCGTCCTTCTCCTTGACCAGGTCAATGGCAACCCCAGCGACCTTCAGCCCCGGGAGCGAGGAGGAGCTGAAGTCCGCGGAGACCACGAGGGGCTTATCCACCTTCCAGCTCTCCAGGCCGAAGGAGCCCGACGACTTCGAGGCGGTGAAGTCGTACTCGAAGGCCTTCCCGTCCAGGGACAAGTGAGCCTTGATCGTGGCGGTGTCACCGGAGATGGTGGGCTTGTCGATCTTGGTGACCTTGATCCTCGCCTTGGCCGCCTTGAGGGCGTCGTCGGTCAGCAGCTTGCGCTGGTCGTTGGGGACACCGGGGTCCACCATCTTGGTGGCCTCGGAGGCCTTCCCCTCCGACAGGAGCGTCAAGTAGCTCTCGACCGCCTTCTCAGGGCCGCGCATGCCGTTGACGACATTGAGCCCGACGACGCCGGCCACCACCAGCGCCACCACGACCCCGAAGGCCGACAGTCCCAGAATGACCTTCTTGCGCGAGGCCGCACTCATCGGGGCGGGCTCGGGCAGGCCGCCCACAGCAGTCGCGCCTGCGGCCGCGCCGCCAGGTCCGGGAGCCGGGGCCTGCGAGGCCGGCGTGGTCTCCACCCACTGGCCGGTCGCCGGGTCCATGGAGAAGACGGCGCCTGTGGCCAGGTCCGTGGCGATACTGGCCCCGGTGGCCGGGTCGGTGCTGTACGCCCACTGCTGGGCCGACGACGTCGAACTCACGCCGGAGGTGCCCGCGCGCCAGGCCGCACTGGCCTTCTTCCCGCCGGCCAGCTGCAGCACGGCCGGGAAGGAGGAGTAGACCCACAGGGGCAGCAGCTCGGCCAGCACGGAGATGATCGCCACGACAACCCCGAGCAGGAAGAAGGTCAGGGCGTTGGGCTGCAGGCTCAGAGACATGTAGTGGCCGGCCCCGCCGCCCGAGGAGCGCATCGGGGTGTCAGCGCCCGAGAAGCGCAACGGAAGCAGCCCGTAGAAGACGATCGCCCCCAGGACCAGAGACACGAGCGGAAGCTGCCAGACGCGCTGCCACTCGGTCCGCCCCGTACGGGAACGCCTGACACCCACGCGCAGCGCCGCCGCCGCGATGGCCACGATCATGGCCGCGAACAGCAGGATCGACCAGCTGCCGAACCAGGTCCAGGCGTAGGCGTCGCCACCGTCCTCGCCGCCCAGGGACGGCAGGAAGTAGGCCAGAGCCGCCGCGGCCTCGCTCTTGTCCATGGTGATGCCTCCCAGGGACCCCAGGCCCAGGGCGAGCAGTACCAGGTTCGGCAGGAGCACCGGCAGCAGAAGGATCGAGGCGAAACCCGACCCCTGGATCAGTACCGCAGCGATGTAGGCGACAATGATGAAGACCCCCAGAACCACGCCCAATGCGGTGCTCAGGGCACCCAGCTCGCTGCCGAGCTGCACCACCGGGCGCGGCAGGCGCTCGAGCAGCGACCCGCCGCTGCGCGCCACCACCAGCGCCACGAAGACCACCACAGTCACCAACAGGATCGTCATCAGCGCGGAGGAGGAGACCGTCATGACCTTCAGCCCCATCATCGTGGCGGTCATGGAGAACGGTGCCGTCACCAAGCAGGCCACCAGGGCGACAGCCAGAGCCTCGGCTCCGGCCCGCGCCAGAGTCGGGACCAGCGGGGCCGCCGACCCGTCAACCGCGGCCCGGCGGCGCGCCAGCCAGAAGACCCCGATGCCAGCGGCGGTCAGTGCCCCCATGGGTAGCAGCGTGAAGGTCAGGGTGATCGTCTCGTAAGAGTTCGAGCCCGACATGACGAACTGCCCGCCCAGGCTCCAGCCCATGAGCAGCGGCAAAGTGGAGAAGGTCGTCGGGAACGTCTTCGTCGATTCCGACGTGGACATGGCCACAAGCATGAGGATCGCGCTGATGGCCGCGGAGCCGAGCACGATCGCCAGGCTCAGGGCCGTGGAGGTCAGGCCCGGGCCGCGGAACCAGGCAGTGAAGGTCTGCGCCAAGGGCGAGGCCTGAGCCACCTGCCCGGGCTGCAGGTACCCGCCTTGGGCCTGCGGTGCCGGCGCACCAGGTGCGGCAGGCGCAGCGACCGGAACGCCCATAGTGTTCGGTGCGGCCACAGCTTCTCCTCCAGGGGCGGGCACCGGAGGCGGAGGAGGAGCCTCGGCCACGTTGGGCACCTGGGGCGCGGGGGCACTCGGCGGAGGAGGCACAGGCACAGCGGGAAAGCTGCCGGTCTCCGGCCCCGACGTCATCGGCGGCGCAGGGACTGGAGCCTCACCAGTGCCATGGGAAGGATCAGGAGGAAAACTGCTGTGAGACACAGGGCTGCCTTCGATAGGGAATCAAACACGGCAGTTCTACCCCATGGAAAAAGGCCGCGCACCAGTTTCGTCACCCAGTCTTGACATGCGATCCGAGCTGTTCACGGATGAGCACGGACAGAGCCACCTCGGTGCGCCCAACGTCCTACCGCAGCTGAGGCTAGCCCTCGCCGCCCGCCGAGCCGCCCTCACCCTGCTGGCTGTCGCCGCCTTCCTGGCCGCCACCGTCCTGGGAGCCGTCCTGCTGGTCCCCGGACTGGTCGGTCCCCTGCGAGTCCGTGTCCGGCGAGGTGACACCCTGCTCAGCGGCCTTCTCCTTGACCGTGTTGAGGATGCTGATGAGGTCGTCGCGTCCGGGGAAGGAGACACCGGACTGCAGCGCCTGGAGGGTCTTGTCGACATTGCCGATCTTGAGCTGCCCGGAGAAGCTCTCCGCCTCGGCCATGGTCTGCTTCTTGAGCACGCCCGCCCCGT
>CAJZFF010000342.1 GCA_915069725.1 uncultured Actinomyces sp. | reverse complement strand
GAGGCGCCGTCGTTGCGAACCGTCACCGTCACCGCCGACTCGCCGTGGTCCCAGGACACCTGCACCTGCGACAGCACCGGGGCGTGCCGTACCGCGTTGGTGAGCGCCTCCCGGGTGAGCGCGAAGCACAGGTCGGCCTGGGCTTCGTCGTCGGCCCGCTGCCCGGTCTCGGTGAAGACGACCGTGACGCCCAGCGACCGGACCCTGCCGACGACGCTCCTGATCTCATCCCAAGACCGGTGCCCGGCATCGTCCCGGTCCGGTAAGTCCGCCGGCTCATCCTCGCCGTCGGCCAGGGCCCTCACCGCCCGGCGCGTCTGCTCCAGGCACTCCCGCGCCACCTCGTTGATGCCGCCGAGCGCCTCATCGATCTCCGGGTCGGCCCCACCAGCCAGCCCCTCGGACAGGGCGATGATCGTGGTCAGGCCGTGCCCCACGGAGTCGTGCAGCTCGGCGGCGATACCGGCCCGGCTCACCGCGCGGTCGCGCTCGGCCCGAAGCGCCCGGAAGCGTTCCCGCTCGGCTTTAGCCCCGGCTTGCGCCGCTCGCCAGTTCGCGACGCTGCGCGCAAGCATCGCCGCGATGGCCGTCAGCAGGACGGCGACCACCTGGCTGAGCCACTCCTCCATCAGGACCCCGGGCGGGGCCACCAGGACCGCACTGGCCGTCGCCATGAGGCAGGCCGCACCGATCACCGCGAGGTGCTGCCACAGTGGGAGCCGGCTCACCGCACTCCCCAACGCGACCAGCACCGGGACGAGGAAGAAGTTGTTGAGCCCCAGCGCCGAAGCCGCCACGTACACGGCACCCTCGACCAGGAAGACCGCCAGCGGGTGCCTGCGTCGTGCAGTGAGGAGTGCCGTCGACCCAACGGCCGCCAGGATGAGAATCGCGAAGCCGATTCTGGTCGGGGCGATCCCCGCAACCAGGCCGCCGTCACCGACGCGGCCGGTCAGCACCGCACTGCCGATCATGTCGCCCTGGTAGGTGGCGCACAGGATGAGGAGCAGCGTGGACAGGATGCCGGGGCCGGCCTGCGCGGGCGCCGGCTGGCGCACCCACTCCCCCAGCGTCCGCCAGTCGACCCGAATCCTCATCACCGACGACGAGCCGCGCTCTGCACCGGACACCAGCGTCCCTCCTCTCCGTCGCGACCGTACCCTACGCCCCGAGATCTGAACCCGGACCGCAGCCGGCGGGCCGCCAAGCACAGTCGCTGCGAGAACCGAATGACGCGAGACAGTTTCCGACGCCTTAGAGTGTCAGTTCCTGGCGGCAGGCGGCAACGAAGTCGTTCAGTTTCTCTTTCTCGAGGCGGGCGAGCAGGTCATCGACAGTCCAGCGAGGCCCTTTACGACCAGTCCGCGATACCACTGTTGTGAACACGTTCTGAACCGCTTCGGGATACAGCCCCAGCACATCGAGAAGAAACTCGTCTGGAGATTGGGCGAACAACTCACCAGGAAGAGCTGCGTCGTCGAAGTCCTTGAGATTGAACGTCACGATGACGTCCGCGCGTCCCATGAGAGCCGCTGCGACGACGTGCCGGTCTCCTGGATCCGGGAGACCGGATACCGAAGGGAGAAGAGTCTCCCAGTCCTGCACCTGGGCATCTGGCAGCGCCAGGTTCATCTGCCGCCGAAGTCGTTTGACGTAGCCACGGGACTCCCCTTCGTCCTTGCCACGCAGTGCATGCAGCCGAAGTATCGTTCTCTCAACCTCCTCCTCAATCTTCTCGCTCCACAAAGGCCTGTAGACCTTCCGGACGGCAATCTCAAGAAGAACGTCTCGCAGCGCGCTGGGGACCAGCACACAGGCATCGAGTACTGCGCAGAACGCCATCGGTCAGTCCTGGGAGCGGAGGTCCTTGAGGACTTGGCGCACCTCGGCAGGGTCGTCATCGTAGGCGCCCATCGCCTGAGCGTCGGCCACCATGTCCGACAGGGCCTCATTCGCCGCCCGACGCTGACGATCACGGAACTCCAGCACGTCAGTGAGGAACAAGCGACGATGCCGTCTGACCTTCTCAAACGGGATCTCGCCGGCCTCCAACATCCTGACCAGCGTCGGCCGTGAGATGCCCAGCATGTCAGCCGCCTCCTGGGTCGTCAGACGCTGGTCCTGCGGCGCCACCGTGACAGCCAGACCTCGACGCATCGCATCCACGACCTGAAGAAGGGCCTCAGCCACCGCAGAAGGGAGGTCAATCGTCTCACCATTGATGGTCAGCGCCGCACCAGAGGACGCCTCAAGCTCCGTCACCAGCTCGGTGAAGCGCCCGGCGACATCCTCCTCGGGAAGGTAGGTCTTGCTCTCAATCGTCACAGTCATGGCGCACTCCTACACTGCTGTTCGTCCACTGTTTTCGAGTTGATCGTTTTGAGCGATTTGAGTGTAGGGCCCGGTGGGCGTTGACACAAGGCGGGGCGCTATCACTTCTGCCAGCCTCCTCGATTCCCAGGCAACCAACGGCCTCTGCTAGACCTACTCGGGTCCATCTCACTCGGCCGCCAGAACGGCACCGATCGGGGTCCGGGTGGCGCCCCGGATCGGAGCGAGTAGCACCGCGACCAGGGCCAGGAAGGACAGGAGGGCCACCAGCAGCACTGGCCCGACGCCGGGGCGCACTACCAGCGGCATCCCCGCCCTGGCGTAGAAAAGGGACTCGCCGGCCGTTGTCACCACCAGTGGCACGAGCGAGATCAGCAGGGCCGTCCCCACGTACAGCGCCGCCTCGACGACCACCTGCCGGCACACGCCGCGCACCGTGCTCCCGGCGCAGCGCAGCACCGCGAACTCACGCTGCCGGGACCGGGAGGACATGCCGACGACGGCCACGGCCCCCAGCAGCGCCATCGCCCCGAGGATCGCCGCCAGCACCAGCGAGTCCACCTGGTTGATCGCCACGTTCAGGCGCGCCGCCTCCACCACCGCCTGCACCGTGGCGAGACTGGTCGTGAGTGCCGCGGTGAAGGAGATCGCCAGGGCCAGCAGGCCGATGGCACTTGCCGACGACTCGCTGCGCCACAGCGCCGAACGCCGCGCGATGAGCCACGGTCCACCCAGCCGCGCCAGCGGCGCCGACCACAGCCGCAGCAGCCGCGGGATGAGCGCGGGTGCGAGCAGCACCACGAGGACCGCGAGCAGGAGGGACGCCAGGATTGCCTGGCCCCCACCGGTCGGCCATCCGTCGATCTTCTTCCCGGGCGGGGCCAGGAAGGCGACGAGCAGCTGCCCCGCGGATGCGAGCGCCCACAGTCCGGCCATGATCTGTCGCCCCACGCCCATGCGGCGCCGCCCACCCGAGGCCCCGTCACGAACCGCCTCCACGGCAGGCGTCCTC
>CAJZFF010000341.1 GCA_915069725.1 uncultured Actinomyces sp. | reverse complement strand
CAGCCCCCTCCGCCCGCGGCCGCGGCTACCAGACACGCCCCAGTGCCGCCACCGCTTCCCCCGCCGCGCCCACGAGCCCTGCGGCCCAGCCCGAGGAGGACGCCGGCATCCTGGCCGAGTCCAGTGCTTGGGAGGCGGCCACCAACGCCCTCGACACCGAGGAGATCAAGGCCCAGGGCGGTGGCACCGACTGGGGCGTGGGGCACGGACCGGCCAAGGGACGCGGCCCCCGCCGGCCCTCCTCCGGCACCGACTGGGGCGTCGGGCGAGGCTCCGCCAAGGGATCCAGCAACAACCGCACCCGCTCCCCCTGGCCCGCAGCGGTGCGCAGGCAGCGCCTGGCCGGTGTGGCCTTCGCCCTCATGGGCCTGGTCCTGGCCACCGTCTCCGCCATGAACCTGGCCCGCAACGCCGAGGCCGGCCACCCGTGGATCCCACCGTGGCTCGTCGCAGTCCTCGGCGGTGCCGGGCTGGTGGCCGCCGCCGGGTACCTGGCCTGGGCCGGAGGCACGCCTGTGCGCCGTGAGGCCGAGCGCTGGAAGCCCGGCGTGCTCGACGCCGCCGCTGGCCTGACCACCGGGTCCGTCAAGGTCCACGACCCCGCCCGGCTGGTGGCCCGCGCTCGCGGACCGCTTCTGCTGGGCACCTCCGAGCGTGGCGACGAGACGGCCCCCACCGTGGACTCCGGCCCCACGCCGCTCATGGGCACCTCCACCGTCGACCAGTCCATCCACGCCCCGGCCGGTGTCGCCGGCGCCGTGGGCGGGTTCATGCTCGCCAGCGCCGTGGTCTGCGCGGTCGTCGCCCTCATCCTGGGCTCCGCCTGGCTCATCGCCACTGCCGCCCTCACCCTGGGCGGGGTCGTGGCGATCCGGCTGGCCGGCGAGTGGCTCGGCCAGGTCTGAGCCACTTCGAGACCGCAGGCAGTGTCCCGGCCTGCATACGGGTAGTCTTGGGCTGCGCACTCATCCCGCCTGATCCGAGGAGCACCCATGGGACGCATCGTCGTCGAGGTCATGCCCAAGCCCGAGATTCTTGACCCCCAGGGCAAGGCTGTCGTCGGAAGCCTTCCCCGCCTCGGCTTCGAGCAGTTCACCGGGGTGCGGCAGGGCCGTCGCTTCGAGCTGACTGTGGACGGCCCCGTCACCGAGGAGCACCTGGCCGCCGCCCGCGAGGCCGCCGACACCCTCCTGTCCAACCCGATCATTGAGGACGTCGTCTCCGTCGCCGCCGACGAGGAGGCCTGAGCCGTGAGTGACTCGCTCAGCAGCTCTCCTGCTGCCCGCATCGGCGTTATCACCTTCCCCGGGACGCTCGACGACGTCGACGCCGCCCGCGCCGTGCGCCTGGCCGGCGCTGAGGCAGTGAGCCTCTGGCACAAGGACGCCGACCTGCGCGGGGTCGATGCCGTCGTCGTGCCCGGGGGCTTCTCCTACGGCGACTACCTGCGCTGCGGCGCCATCGCCCGCTTCGCCCCCGTCATGGAGGAGGTCGTGGCCGCCGCCGAGCGCGGCATGCCGGTGCTCGGCATCTGCAACGGCTTCCAGATCCTCGCCGAGGCCCACCTCCTGCCCGGCGCCCTCCTGCGCAACGCGAACCAGCGCTTCTTCTGCGTCGAGCAGCGCCTGCGCGTGGAGACCACGCAGACCGCCTGGACCAACCGGTACGCGGACGGGGAGGAGATCGTCGTTCCCATAAAGAACGGCGAGGGCAACTTCATCGCCTCGCCCGAGGAGCTCGACCGTCTCGAGGGGGAGGGCCTCGTCGTCTTCCGCTACGTGGGCAACCCCAACGGCTCGGCCCGTGACATCGCCGGTGTGCGCAATGAGCGCGGAAACGTCGTCGGACTCATGCCCCACCCCGAGCACGCCGTGGAGCCCGGTTTCGGTCCCGACTCGCAGGCCGGTCCGCGCACCGGGACCGACGGCCTGGGAGTCTTCCGCTCCGCCATCGACTCGCTGCTGGCCGTCTGACGACCCCGTATCCGGCACCCACCCCTGACAGCCCTCAGGGGTGGGTGCCGAATCATTCCCTGCCGCGTTATCCACAGATCCGCCTCGCGCCTGTGTAGAACTGTGGAGAAGGTGGGGCGATCGCTCGCTCGGGCGACCCGGACGTGACCGCGCTCAAGTTGCATGACGATGAAGAATGTGCTGTCGCGGCCGTCGAGGGTCTGCCTCGGGATTCTCGGGAGTGCGAGTGCGACTGATCGGATGGTATTCCCGGATTTTCAGCCAAAACTCGGTATCTGGGGATGCGGTCCCAAGGTGCGTGGCGGCCTGGGCCGGGAGCCTCGGCAGGGGTGCTCGCCCAGTGTGGAGGTCTCGAACCGGCGTTGCGCACAGGAAGAATGGCGACATCCCACAAACCCCCACAGCCATGCACAAGCCTGTGGACACGACCTGTGGATAACTCCGCCACGACGTGATGAAGTCCCCTGGGCCGGCCTTCCAACGCGCGGCTGTCGGCGGCTCCGAGGAGCAGGCGCGTGTGGCAAGCGTGAGCCCCGCTCGCTGAGCGCGAATCGCCTGCTGTGTATGAGACATTTACTGGGACTCGGTGGGTGGAGCGTAAGACAGTCGATCGAAAACGACATGGCTCTCCTTTATCAACCCTGACTCAACGAGAAAGCACTCTCCAACTGGGGCGGAGCGGGTTGAGGGGGTGTGGGGGAAGTAGTAGAGCACAGCAGTGCTGTCGTCACCGAAGGCGGCGCGCGGCGTGCACCCTTCCAGGACCTCCATGAACCCGCCGAGGTACGCCCGGTACTCCTCCTTGCCGTTGATCTCTTTCCCTGGTGCATGCACGACGACGTCGTCGGTCATGAAGCTCATCGCCTTGTTGAGGTCGCCGCTGGTCCATGCCTCGTGATAGGCGGTGGCGACACGTAAGGCATGGTCGGATGTGGTCTTGTTGTCAGTGCTCATGTGCTGCTCCTCAATGAGGTGGTTCATGGTGTCGCTGTGTGACGTGCTCGTCGAGCCATGCCCTGAGAGGCTCGACGGCGGCCCAGGTATCTCGAATCCTCTCGTGCACCTGGGGAGTGTGCATCCAAGTGTCGGTGGGCCAGTCCTGAACGACTGCGGCCCCTTTCCATCTGAGGAAGTCGATGCGGGGGTGGTCGGTCGACCAGCCTCGCGGTGCGTTTTTCAATGGCTGGTCGGCGCCGGGTGAGACGGGCAGCCCCTGTGCGGCGAGCTCTTGGGTGATCTCCTCGAACCGGGGTCCGGTGATGTCGGCGTCGATGGCGTCCCGGAAGCGGCGGAGCTGGTCGGCGGTCATCCGCATGGCTCCGTAACCGGTGGTGATACCGGTGGTCGACACGCTGAGGTAGTAGCCGATGCC
>CAJZFF010000340.1 GCA_915069725.1 uncultured Actinomyces sp. | reverse complement strand
GATCATGGAGCTCCACCACGACAAGCACCACGCCGCCTACGTCGCCGGCGCCAACGCCGCCCTGGAGGCCCTGGCCGCCGCCCGCGAGTCCGGCGACCTGGCCGCCATCAACCTGTGGGAGAAGAACCTGGCCTTCAACCTGGGCGGCCACACCAACCACTCCATCTTCTGGAAGAACCTCTCCCCCAACGGCGGGGGCCAGCCCGAGGGCGAGCTCGCCGAGGCCATCAAGGACTCCTTCGGCTCCTTCGAGAAATTCCAGGCGCAGTTCACCGCCACCGCCATGGGCATCCAGGGCTCGGGCTGGGCCGTGCTCGCCTACGACTCCCTCTCCGGAAAGCTCGTCACCTTCCAGCTCTTCGACCAGCAGGGCAACGTGCCCGTGGGCACCATCCCGCTGTTCATGGTGGACATGTGGGAGCACGCCTTCTACCTCGACTACCTCAACGTCAAGGCCGACTACGTCAAGGCCGTCTGGAACATCGCCAACTGGCAGGACGTCTCCGAGCGCCTGGCCGACGCCGTCGCCAAGGCCCAGGGCCTCATCGTCCGCTGACGCTCGGCCCGGACACGCGCCGCGCAGGCTTGTGGCCCGCACCCCTTCACGGGGCGCGGGCCACAGCCTCATCGCGAGTGGTCGCCTGAGCGGCTCTCCGCTCAGATGACCTTCTCGAGGTCCATCACGAAGATGTACGCCGACTGACGCTGCCCCCCGTTGGAGTTACCGGGGGCCAGCAGCACGATCCTGGATCCCACTGGCAGCCCGGCCGCACGGATCTGTCCGGCTGGCATTGCGCTGGGGGCGTGATCCTCCCAGGTCGAGCTCCTCGTCGTGCCGTCCCACGAGGTGCGCGACATCTGCACGGCCACGGTGTCGGTCTCCTTGATGGCCGCGCCCTTTCCGCGGGCGACGACGAAGACCTCCGGCTGCAGAGGCTCCTCGGCCTTGGGGCCCGCAAGTCCGGCTGCGGGGGCGCCCAGGTCGCCGGAGATCGTCACGCCGCGATCAGTGAGCTTCTTGACCTCCGCGGAGTCGATCGTGGCGTCCTTCGTGGACGGGGTCAGCTCATCGCCCGTGATGCGAGCAGTGATGTCGACGACGAAGACGAGCGGCCCGGTCGGCGAGTTCGGGCGAGCCGGATCGGCGGTCTCGCCGTATGCGAGCTTGCCCGGGATCGACAGCTGGACGCGCTCACCGACCTTGTGCCCGGCCAGGCCGCAGGTCCATCCGGGGATGACCCCGGTCAGGCCGAAGGTGACCGGGGCACCCTTCTTGAAGGAGGAGTCGAAAGCCTCCGTTGACCCCCACTTCCAGCCCACGTAGTTGACGGTGACGACGTCGCCCGAGGACACCGCCGGGCCTTCCGCGGCGGTGAGTGTCTTGGAGACGAGGTTGGCAGGCGCCTGCTTCCCCTCACTCCAGGTGACGGTCGGCTCGGCTCCCGCATCGCCTCCGATCGCCGGAAGCGCCTCGGAGTCGGTCTCGATCGTTCCGGCCTCCTGAGCGCAGTCGATGATCGAGCGGGTCAGGGTCGGGGACGCCTGGGCCGACGGCGTGGCGGAGGCGTTCTTGGACGACCCCGAGCAGCCGGCCAGCGTGAGGCAGGCGGCCGCGGCCAGGGCGGTCAGGGTCAGGGATGTGCGGCGCACATGAGCTCCTTGAGTGAGGGAGGGGCCTGCGCGGGAGGGATCAGTGGAAGGACTCGCCGCAGGCGCAGCTTCCGGCGGCGTTGGGGTTGTCGATGGTGAAGCCCTGCTTCTCGATGGTGTCGGCGAAGTCGATGGTGGCGCCCGACAGGTAGGGCACGCTCATGCGGTCGACAACCACTTCAACGCTGGCCATCTCGTCGCTGCCCGTGGGGAAGGCGCGCACGGCGTCGCCGTCCAGGAGACGCTCGTCGAAGTAGAGCTGGTAGACCAGTCCGGAGCAGCCGCCGGGCTGGACGGCCACGCGCAGGCGCAGGTCGTCGCGCCCCTCCTGGGCCAGGAGGCTGGCGACCTTCGCGGCGGCGGTCTCGGTGAGGATGACCTCGTGCTCGGGGGTCTGGGTGTCAGTGGTCTCGGTCAGGGCGGTCTCTGCCATGCTCATCTCCTGGTCTGGTGTGCCTACGTTCGTCTGCGGCGCCTCGTGCGGAGCCGCTGAAGGTCCTGCGGTGGCTCTCGTGACGAGCGCCTGAAGGATCCACTGGAGCAAACGCTCCAGCTCGATGCCTTGTTCCTGGTGACAACCCTACGCGGTCCGCACCGCAGAGCCGTGGTGAGGGGACTCACTGTGTCCGACGGCTCCGCCGGGGCGAGAGGGAGCGGTCTGCCCCTCAGGCCAGAGCCACCAGCTCGAGGTACTCCGGCCCCCACAGGTCCTCGTCGCCGTCGGGCAGCAGGAGGACCCGGTCGGGGTTGAGGGCCTCGACGGCGCCCTCGTCGTGAGTGACCAGGACGACGGCGCCGGCGAAGGTGCCCAGCGCCCCGAGGATCTCCTCGCGGCTGGCGGGGTCGAGGTTGTTCGTCGGCTCGTCGAGCAGGAGGACGTTGGCACTGGAGACCACGAGCATGGCCAGGGCCAGGCGGGTCTTCTCCCCGCCGGACAGGACCCGGGCGGGCTTGTCGGCGTCCGCGCCTGAGAAGAGGAAGGAGCCCAGGACGCTACGCACCTGGGTGTCGTCCATGCCGGGGGCGGCGCGGCGCAGGTTCTCCACGACGCTCGCCGCGGTGTCGATGGTCTCGTGCTCCTGGGCGTAGTAGCCGATCTTGAGGCCGTGGCCGGGGATGACCTCTCCGGAGTCGGGCTCCTCCACCCCGCCGAGCAGGCGCAGGAGCGTGGTCTTGCCGGCGCCGTTGAGGCCCAGGACCACGACCCGGCTGCCTCGGTCGATGGCCAGGTCGACGCCTGCGAAGACCTCCAGGGAGCCGTAGGCCTTGGACAGCCCGGAGGCGCGCAGCGGGGTCTTGCCGCAGGGGGCGGGGTCGGGGAAGCGCAGGTGGGCGACCTTCTCCACAGCCGCCTCGTCCTCCAGGTCGGCCATGAGGCGTTCGGCCCGCTTGAGCATCTGCTGGGCGGCCACGGCCTTGGTGGCCTTGGCCCGCATCTTCTCCCCCTGGGCGCGCAGGGCGGCGGCCTTCTTCTCGGCGTTGGCGCGCTCCCGACGGCGCCGGTGCTCGTCGTCGGCGCGCTGCTTGAGGTAGGCGTCCCAGCCCAGGTGGTAGACGTCGAGGACCCCGCGACCGGCGTCGAGGTACATGACCTGGTTGACGGTGTCGCGCAGGAGCTCGACGTCGTGGCTGATGACGATGAAGCCCCCGGCGTAGGTGCGCAGGTGGTCTCGTAGCCACAGGATCGAGTCGTGG
>CAJZFF010000339.1 GCA_915069725.1 uncultured Actinomyces sp. | reverse complement strand
GCCGCTGACACGCAGCGACGGGCCACCATCAATGATGCGAGACCGGCGAGCCTGCGGCGCGGGTCACAGCCCGCCGAGGACCTGCGCAATGAAGATCTTGACGATCATCGCTACGGGGTAGACCATCGCGTACCCCAGCGCCACCCGCGGGTCGGCGCCGGTGCGCTCGTTGGCGAAGGCCAGAATCGCGGGCTGGGTCTGTGCGCCACCGATGAGGCCGGACAGGCGAGTCCCACCCATCTTGACGATCCAGCGCATGGAGGCGTAGGTCCCCAGCCCCACAATGGTGGTGACGATGAAACCGGTGACGAAGATCCTCCACCAGTCACCACCGGTGAAGGCGTGCGCGATCTCCCCACCGGCCTTGGTGCCCGCCTGGGCCAGGAAGACCAGGAGCCCGAACTCCGAGAGCACCGCCGTGGCAGTGAAGGGCATGGCGGTCACGAACTTCCCGATACGGCCAATACGCCCGAAGATGAGGCCGATCAGGAGCGTGCCGGCAGCCGATCCGATGGAGAAGGTCGCTCCAGTGGGCGTGAGGAACTTCCACTCACCGATGAAGATGCCCAGTGCCATCCCCAGGCCCAGTGCCACCGGGTTGATGGAGGACAGCCCCCGCGAGGAGTCGCCGAAGTACGTGGAGATCTCCTTCATGCGTCCGGTCGGGCCGACGACGCGCACCCGGTCTCCCTGCTGAAGCACCAGATCCGGGGTGCCTACCATATCGACGTCGCCGCGGCGTACCCGTGAGATCGTTGCCCCGAAACGGCTGTCGATGTCCAGCTCACCGATGGTACGGCCGGCCAGCTTCGGGTCCGAGACCGTGATCCTGCGGAAGTCGAGGTACTTGCGGTCCTCGATGAGTGAGTGCGAGGAGCCGTGGCCCACCGCCTTGATCGCCTGGTTGACGGCGTCCTGAGTGCCGACGACGGTGATGAGATCGTCCTTGTGCAGCCGGTCGTCGTTCTTAGGCCGGGTGATCGGACCCTTCTCACCCCGGCGCAGACGAGAGAACCGCAGCTGTCCCGAGATGGTCTCGACAATGTTGCCCAGGAGCGGGCCGTCCTCGCGCTCCACCCGGATGGTGCGGTTGATGAGCGGGGAGGGAGTGTCCTTGTCGCTGCGCCGGTAGCGCAACGCCAGCAGACAGAAGAACAGCATGCCGATGACACCGTAGAGGTAGGTGACGGCATAGGCGACGGTGGCGTCACCCGGTCCCGCCTTGTCTCCGGCCATGGCGGCGGCGTTACCGGCTGCGGCCAGGGCGGGTGTGTTCGTGACGGCACCGGCGAAGGCCCCGGCGATCATCGCTGCCTTGAGTCCGAGGAGACGTCCCACGCCCACGGCGGCCAGGGTCGCCACACCCAGAATGCCCAGGAGGAGGGCCAGCGGCCCGCCGGCGGTTCGGATGACGTGGAAGAAGTTCGGCCCGGACTGGATGCCGATGGCGAAGGTGAAGATCGCCAGCCCCAGGGTTCCCAGCTCCTTGGGAACCTCAATGGGGGTGGCGGCTGCCGCCCCCCAGGCCGCCAGCGCAATGCCGCAGAACAGCACCGCCGCTGCTCCGAGGCTGACTCCCTTGATCTTGACGTGCCCGAGCAGCATCCCGGTGCCGACCAGGACGAACAGGACGAGCACCACGTTCCCGGCCAGGTGGTGGAGGATGTTGGCGTGAGCCACCTTCCAGATCAGCAGGGCGGTACTGCCGATCAGGAGGGCCGCTGCCGGGACGCGTATGCTCCCGCGCCTGGCGCGCCAGAGCAGCATTCCGGAGCCAACCATGAGCAGGACGATGACAACCGGGTTGTCTAACAGATAGTCCAGGACCATAGCCACGTCGCTAGTTCCGCCTTCCAAATCGCTGCTGAAAGTGACGCAGCGGATGTTTTGTCAGGAGTAATAGCAGCATTGTGTCATCTCCGCAGGCGCTGATGACCTACCTAGGTCCGTGATTCACCGGGGGAGTGGGTCGGCCCTCGCGCGTCGGGATCCTCCACGCCACCGAGCCCGTGATTCCACGATGTGAGATAGCCGCCGTCTCATTATGACTCTGTGCGGAGACTGATCTAACGTTCATTACCCGGCAGGTCGCCGGACAGTAGGCACGGAGAAGGAGAGCGAGCGATGACACGCGAAGACGCTCCCGCACGTCAGGACCAGCAGGTCATGACAGGCGCCCAGGCTCTGGTGCGCGCGCTGGAGGAGCTAGGCGTCACAGACATCTTCGGGATGCCGGGCGGCGCCATCCTGCCCTTCTATGACCCCCTGCTCGCCTCGACGAAGATCCGCCACGTCCTGGTGCGCCACGAGCAGGGCGCTGGTCATGCCGCCGAGGGATACGCCATGGTCACTGGTCGCCCCGGGGTGTGCGTCGCCACCTCCGGCCCCGGAGCCACCAACCTCATCACCCCCATCGGTGACGCCCACATGGACTCAGTGCCCATGCTGGCCATCACCGGGCAGGTCGGAAGCCGCGGAATCGGGACGGACGCCTTCCAGGAGGCCGACATCGTCGGGGCCACGATGCCCTTCGTCAAGCACTCCTTCCTCATCACCCGTGCCGAGGACATCGTCCCGTGCGTGGCCGAGGCATTCCACATCGCCTCCACCGGACGTCCCGGTCCTGTCCTCATCGACATCTCCAAGGATGCCCAGGAGGGGCTCACCGAGTTCGTGTGGCCCCCGGCCCGCGACCTGCCCGGCTACCGCCTGCCGGGCAAGCCCAACCAGCGGCGCCTGGCTCAGGCCGCCGAGGTGATCTCCGCTGCCGAGCGACCCGTCCTCTACCTGGGTGGTGGCCTGAACCGGGCGCAGGTTCCCACCGAGGACCTCACCGAGCTCATCGAGCTCATCGGAGCGCCCTTCGTCACCACTCTGACCGCCCTGGACGTCATGCCCAGCAAGCACCCGCTCAACCTGGGGATGCCCGGCATGCACGGCACCGTGGCCGCCGTCGGCGCCCTGCAACGGGCCGACGTCGTCGTCTGCCTGGGAGCCCGCTTCGACGACCGGGTCACCGGCAAGCCGGACACCTTCGCCACCAAGGCCTCGGTGATCCACGTCGACGTCGACCCCGCCGAGATCTCCAAGATCCGCACCGCCGACGTCCCGATCGTCGGGGACCTGGCCGACGTCGTTCCCGCGCTGAGCGCTGAGTTCCGCGACCACGTCGCCGCCGAGGGGCGGGTGGACATCGCCCCGTGGCGCCAGGAGATCGAGCGCATCCAGGCCACCTACCCCACGGGCTGGACCGACACCGATGACGGACTGCTTCAGCCCCAGGAGGTCATCACCCATCTTGATCGGGCGGCCTCCGAGGACACCATCTGGGTCACGGGCGTGGGGCAGCACCAGATGTGGGCGG
>CAJZFF010000338.1 GCA_915069725.1 uncultured Actinomyces sp. | reverse complement strand
CGATGGAGCGGGCGAGCTCGCCGGCGCTGGCGGCGTCGAGGCGGATGTTGAGGAATCCGGGGCCGGCGACCTCCACGGAGGCGATGCCGTTGAGGGCCTCAAGACGCGGGACGAGGAGCTCGGCGAGGTCGCGCGGCTTGGTGCTAGCCTTCTTGGCCAGCTGCATGGCCACGTTGGTGGACCAGTCACCGTGGTCGCGGTTGCGGGGGCGCTCGACGCGGGGGTCGGGAATCTCTGCGGCGGGCAGGGCAAGGGAGCCCTCGGCGGAGGCCTCCTCCAGGACGGTGCGGATGGCTGCGGCAAGCTCTTCTGGGGTCACGCGCGTCAGCGTACCGTCAACGGGCGGACCGGATCACGAGGGAGGCCAACAGCCTCCGGGCATCGTGGGACATGTCGCAGTCTCGTGCCGGTTTCGCTCCGGGACCGGGACGCTGGTACAGTCACGCCTCGGGCCCCGGTAGCTCAGTGGATAGAGCGTCTGCCTCCGGAGCAGAAGGTCGCAGGTTCGAATCCTGTCCGGGGCACCACCTCCGAGCCCTCGTCGCCACCCGCGACGGGGGCTTGGTCATGTACGAGGCATGACAACGGGGCAACAGTGTGTCCATGGCTCAGACCGGTCATCATGCGGCTGGCGTATTCTCATGGGAAAGATAAGCCTCAACGGCATCACGAATGACGGCACTGGCGGTAGTGCCGTGCTTCTCGATGTAGGCGTCAAGAGCCGCGTTGGTGTGCTCGGGTAGGCGGACCTGGCGGCGCGGGGAGCGTCCGCGGCCGGTGGCGTGGGACTGTCCGAGGCCTGGGCGGCCACGGAGGATGGCGTCGAGGTCGGTGTCGCTGATGCGTGAGCCGTCGCGGCGGGTTCCGCGTCCGACGGCGGGGATACGGCCTGCGGTGACGTCCTCGTCGAGCTGGTTGTAGTAGGCCTGCTCAGCATCAGTGAAAGGGGCGCGTGTGGAATCAGGAGACATAGCGGCTCTATCTGGTCGGTCAGTGGTCGGCGGGTGGAACAAGGTGACGGTAGAGATCAGTGACCTCCATGACATGGAAGATGGTGCGTCGACCACGACCGTCAACGGCGACGCCGACTTCGAGGTAACGCAGTGCCTGCGGGTGGGGCAGACCGACGAACATGAATGACTGCTCACCTGCACGGCGGGGTTGGAGGATCTCGTAATCGACGTGATGCATGACGGCGTACTCCGCATCGGAGCGGGGAACGCCATGCTTGTCCGCAGAATCGCTGAACTCGAACCTCACGACATTATGGTAGTACCGAGGATAGAGGTGGGCAAGATTCCTTACACCGCTGCTCAGCGGTGCGACTCGCCTCGCCCAGCGTCACCCCAGGGTCTTGAGGGCGAGACTGGGGACGTCGGTCATGATGGCGTCCACGTTGAGATCGGCCAGGTGGCGCATCCGCTCGGGGTCGTCCACCGTCCAGACGTGGACCTCCAGGCCCGCGGTGTGCGCGGAGGCGACGAAGCGGCGGGTGACCACTGGGACGCCGTGGTAGATCTCCGGCACCTGGACGGCGTCGACCCTGCCGCGGGTCCAGCCCCAGCGAGTCTGGGGCAGGGGGACGGCCGCCTCGCTGCGCAGCATGAGTCCGAGCACGTCACTGACGCCCAGTGAGGTCAGGGCCCGCGGCTCCTGGCGGCGCAGCACGGCCAACCGGCGGGCGGAGAAGGAGGCGAACCGGACTCGGTCGAGGGCCTGGGCGTCGCGCACCGTCTGCAGGGCGGCCTGGACGACGCAGGAGTCCTTGAGATCGACGTTGAACCTCATCGTCGGATGGGCGTGGAGGGCGTCATCGAGTCGGACGAAGCCGCGCCCGTCACCGGAGTCGAGGTCGGCCAGCTCGGCCCACATGACCTCCCCCACGGTGCGGGGGTCGTTCGCGGTACGCCGCAGGTCCTCGTCATGGCTGAGCACGACGACGCCGTCGGCGGTCAGCCGCAGATCGGTCTCCATCCACTCCAGCCCGAGCGCGGCCACGTGCTCGACGGCGCTCCAGGTGTTCTCGGGAACCTCGCGTCCACCGCCGCGGTGGGCGATGACGGCAGGACGGCGGGTTCGTGACGCGGCAGGCGGCACAGTGGGTCTCCCTCAGCTGCAGTTGGTGGTGAGCTCGACGGCGTTGTGCTGCTTGAGCCAGCCCCACGGCTCCACGGTGGACTCGTCGGCGGTGTCGTCCTTGGTGCGCACCTCGAAGTGCAGGTGAGAACCGGAGGACCGGCCCGTGTTACCCACGCCGGCGATCATCTGACCGGCCGTGACGGTGTCACCGACCTTGACGTGGATGCCGTCCTCGTACATGTGCAGGTAGCTGGTGTACCAGACCTGACCATCGATCTCGTGCTTGATGGTGATGGTTCCGGTGCCGTCGACCATGCCGGCGGTGGTGACGGTGCCGGCGGCGGCCGCGTAGATGGGCGTCCCCACGGGGGCGGCCATGTCCTGCCCGGCATGCAGCTTGCGGTAGCCGAGGGTGGGGTGGGTGCGGTAACCGTACTCCGAGGAGATCTCGTAGGTGCCCGGAAGCATCGGGTAGAACAGCTGCGGCTTGGAGCTGAAGGCGGTGGTGTCGCCGGAGGCGCCGGTGGCCGAGGAGCAGGTCTTGGCGGCGTTCTGGAAGGCCTCACGGATCCGGGCGCGGGTGGCGGCGTCGGGCACGTTGGACAGCTGGGTGTCGGAGTCCTCGTCAAGGTCGTCGCTGCCGAGCACGGCGCTGGCCACGGAGGATGCCTTCGTGCCGCCGGCGGCCGGGCTCTGCGTGGCGGAGCCGTTGGAGTGCATCTTCATGGCGGCCGAGGCCAGAGGGGTGTTGTCGAGGTGGCTGGACAAGGGGGCGAGCACCGTGGCCGCGGCCAGGACCGACAGGACGGCGGTGCGCCCCAGAATCCCGGAGCTGGTGCGGCGGCGGGCGGGACGTGCGGGGGCGGGGCCGGTCGAGGAGTCGCGGTGGACGTCCGGCTTCGATGCTGCCGCGCTCCGGGCCGACGACGTCGGGGCGCCGGCCTCATCGGCTGCCTTGCCTCGCTTGGCCTGGGCGGCCGTCTTCTCGGACTTGGTCTTCTTGGTGCTCCGGGCGGCCTTGATGGCGCGAATGGTCTCCTCGTCCGCGAGCGGGACCCCGGCCTTGCGGGCGGCCATGATCTTGCGGACCTCGGGGACCTCGATGGTCTCGGCACCTCGGAAGTCCGTAATCCGCTGCGAGAAGCGGATCTCGTGGGGCGTTTCGGGAGCGGAGGGCGCCTGAGGAGCCTGCTCCGCGGGCGCTGACGGCTCGGCCTGCGGCGTCTGGACGGCGGGATGATCCGCCTGCGCGCCGGGGACGCCGAAGGTGGCGGTGTGGTGGGACGTGGCGGCGAAG
>CAJZFF010000337.1 GCA_915069725.1 uncultured Actinomyces sp. | reverse complement strand
AAGCGACCAGGCTGGTGACTGCGCGTGGCAGCATGTCCTTGGCGTCGAGTCCCTCAGGAAGCCCGACCCACACGTAGAAGCCGCCGTCGGGCACGTTCCAGTGGCACATGGGCAGGAACTCCTCCAGCGCCGCGACCATGGCGTCGCGCCGCTCCTGGTACATGGCCCGGAAGTCCACAATCTGTTGCTTCCAGTCGAACTGCTCCAGGTACATGGAGATTGAGAACTGACCCACCGACGACGGGCACAGGATCGCCGCCTCAGAGGCCAGCTTCATCTTCTCCCGCACGGCCGGCGGGGCCACCGCCCAGCCCACGCGGTAACCCGGAGCGAAGATCTTGGAGAAGGAACCCAGATAGACGACGTCGTCGGGCGCGAGGGTCTTGAGTGCGGTGTAGGTCTGCCCCTCGAAGCCCAGAAGACCGTAGGGGTTGTCCTCCACGATGAGGATGTGGTGGCGTCGGCAGATCTCAACGACCTGCCGGCGACGCTCCTCGGTGAGTGTCACTCCGGCGGGGTTATGGAAGTTGGGGAGGCAGTAGAAGAACTTGATACGGCGGCCTTCTCGTTCGAGGCGGACGATCGTCTCCTCCAGAGCCTCCGGGACGACGCCCCCGGCATCAATGGGCACCTGCTGCACATCGGCCTGGTAGGTCGCGAAGATCGATAGTGAGCCGACGTAGGTGGGCGCCTCGGTCAGCACGACGTCGCCGGGGTCGACGAAAAGCTCGGTGACGATGTCGACGGCCTGCTGGGAGCCGGTGGTGACGATGACGTCCTCCGGATCGGCCCTGATCCCTTCCAGGGCCATGACCTCGGTGATCTGCTCGCGCAGCCGCGGCAGTCCCTGCCCGTTCCCGTACTGCAGCGCCCGGCCGCCGTCCTCGCGGATCATGCGTGCCGTGGCTTCCGCCAGACGCTCCAGCGGGAGGTCCTTGAGGTTGGGCATGCCGCCGGCCAGGGAGACGACCTCGGGTCGGGAGGCGACGGCGAACAGGGACCGTGTCTCCGAGGCACGCAGTCCGTGGGCTCGTGCCGCATAGCTGTCCAGCCACGGGTCGAGTCGGTTGCCCTTCACCTGGTTACTGCTCTCACTCACCTGCGGTCCTTCCTTGGTCGCCACTGATGCGTCTGTGGACCTAAGTCTGCCACGGACCCAGCTGTGCTCAGCAGTCGTCGTGGGCAGGAGTATTCGGCGGTGTTTCACGTGAAACACGTTCATCGCCTCATCGTCGTGACGGCGCGCGCCGGACAAGTGCGCGCCGCGCATCGTGGGTACGATGCGCGGCGCGGTGAGAGTCTGGACCCTTGCGGGCCGATCTCGGTCAGCGGTTCAGGGCCCGCTCCTCGATGAGGGCGCGCAGGGGAGCCTCCTCGTTGTCGATCGTCTCGACCTTCTGGGGCCGGGCGAGCAGGTCGGCGACGACGTCGGGGGTCTCCGGTTCGCTCCCGAGCGCCTCGGCCACCGTCTGCGGGAACTTCGCGGCCTTGGCGGTCTCCATGACGAGCGTGGGGAAACCGGGCTCCATGACGCGCAGGGCGACCGTGACGCCGTCGGCCGTGTGCGGGTCGATGAGCCGGCCGGAGCGCTCCTTGACGCTGCGGATGGCCTCCAGCCGGTCGGCGTGCGTGGACGTGCCGGCCATGAAGCCGAACTCCTCGCGCAGGCGCGGGAGCTGATCGCGCAGATCGAGTGTGCCGGTTGTCTCCAGCTCTGCCCAGCGCTGCACGAAGACCTCGGGCCCCAGCAGTGCCCAGATGAAGCGCTCCAGGTTGGAGGCCTTGGAGATGTCCATCGACGGGCTGGAGGTGGCCAGGGTGTCCTCCGCGGAACGGGGCCGGTAGATGCCGGTGGTGAAGAACTCCTCGAGCACGTTGTTCTCATTGGTGGCCAGCATGAGGCGGCGGATCGGCACCCCCATGGACCGGGCTAGGAAGCCGGCGTAGATATTGCCGAAGTTGCCCGAGGGCACGCACACATCGACCTGGTAGCCGGCGCGGCGCCCCTCCTCCACGGTGTCGGTGACCCTCAGCCAGGACCACACGTAGTAGACGGCCTGCGCGGCGATCCGGCCGATGTTGATGGAGTTGACGGCGCCCAGGTGATGAGCGGCCTTGAACTCCGCGTCGTTGCTCAGCGCCTTGACCAGCGCCTGGCAGTCGTCGAAGACGCCACGCACCGCGATGTTGTGGATGTTGGCATCCTGGAGGGTGTACATCTGGGCGCGCTGCACCGGACTCATACGGCCGGCCGGCGAGAGCATGAAGACGCTGACGCCCTCCTGCCCTTTGAAGGCGTGCTCGGCCGCAGAACCGGTGTCGCCGGAGGTGGCACCCAGGATGTTGAGCACCTGTCCGTGCTTGGCCAGCACATAGGGAATCGCCTGCCCCAGGAACTGCATGGCCAGGTCCTTGAAGGCCATCGTCGGTCCCTCGGACAGGCCCACGAGGGTCAGGCCGTCGGCGACCTCGTCAAGCCCGGTGACAGGGACGACCGGCTGCGGGAACCGCTGCGGGCCATAGGCGGCTCGGGTGAGCTCCGCCAGGTCCTCCCGGGGAATGTCGGTGGCGAACAGGCCGATGACCTCCGTGGCCAGGTCGGCGTAGCCCAAGGGCCTCCAGGCCTCAATCTGCTCGAGGCTCAGGGCGGGCAGCCGGCTGGGAACCGCCAGGCCACCGTCGGGCGCCAGGCCCGCCACAAGAACGTCCGTGAACCCCGCTGCCGCCATCTGGCCACGGGTGGAGATGTACTGGGTGTGCTGCATGTGCCGCCTTCTTGCCGTGTCGCATGCCCTGGTGCCGCGTGCGAATCCGGTGCGATTCTACGGGGCCGTGACGGCGGGTGACAGGTGCGGCGTCAGATGCTGTGTCAGATACGGCCTCGCTGAGGTGACGGACCGCCCAATGACGGAACCAGACATCAGACAACCGTTGGGACAGGACATCGGCCCCACCGGGACGCTGCGAGGGGCGGCTCGGTGGGGCCGATGCGTGAGAGTCGGAAGACAGGGTGGGGGTCCCGGCCTCAGGCCAGGACCTTCTCCACCTCGGCCTTGAAGGATGCCTTGGGGCGCGAGCCGGCGAACTGGTGGAAGACCTCTCCGTCGCGCACCACCGCGAAGGTCGGGATGGAACGCACGCCGTAGGAGCGGGCCGTGGCCGGGTTGGCGTCCACATCCACCTTGACGAACTTGACCTTGTCACCGAAGTCGGCGGCGACCTCGTCCACGATCGGCGCCATCTGGCGGCAAGGGCCGCACCACTCGGCCCAGAAGTCGATGACGACGGGGACCTCGGACTTGAGGACCTCCTCCTCGAAGGTGGCGTCGGTGACGGCGAGTGCCTCAGACATGGTTATTCTCCTCGAACGTTGTGGATGGGTGA
>CAJZFF010000336.1 GCA_915069725.1 uncultured Actinomyces sp. | reverse complement strand
CGGAGCCGGTCATCGACATTGCCGAGCGCCTGCTGAAGCTGCCGCGTCATCTCGGCATCCACTCCGGCGGCATGGTTCTGGCCGACCGCCCCGTCACTGAGGTCTGCCCGGTGCGATGGGCCGCCATGGAAGGGCGCACAGTTCTGCAATGGGATAAGGACGATTGCGCGAGCGCAGGTCTGGTCAAGTTCGACCTGCTGGGCCTGGGCGTGCTCACGGCACTGCGCTTGGCCTTCGCGGGACTCACCGAGCGCGGCGAGCGGGTGCCTGAGACGAACGTCTGCACTGACGGCGCCAACAGCAGTGATGCGGGTGTCCTGCGCCGCGCGCAGGTGGGCAGGGCCTGGGGATTGCACACGCTTCCCGAGGAGGATCCGGCGGTTTATCGGCTACTGAGCGCCGCGGATACAGTCGGCGTCTTCCAGGTCGAGTCCCGCGCTCAGATGGCCACCCTGCCGCGCCTGCGCCCGCAGGTCTTCTACGACATCGTTGTCGAGGTGGCTCTGATCCGTCCCGGCCCCATCCAGGGTGACGCCGTCAATCCCTATATCCGCCGCCGTTTGGGCCGGGAACAGGTGGACTATCTCCATGAATCCCTCAAACCCGCGCTGGCCAAGACCCTCGGGGTCCCCCTCTTCCAGGAGCAGCTCATGCAGATCGCCGTCGACGCCGCGGGGTTCAGCCCCGCCGAGGCCGACAGCCTGCGTCAGGCCATGGGGGCCAAACGATCCCTTGAGCGTATGGACGCCCTCCGTGACAAGCTCATGGCCGGAATGAGGTCCCGGGGCATTGACGCGCCCACAGCGGAGACGATCTACAGCAAGCTGAGGTCGTTCGCCGAGTTCGGTTTCCCCGAGTCCCACGCCTTCTCCTTCGCCTATCTGGTCTACGCCTCGGCCTGGCTCAAGGCGCGCAAGCCCGAGGACTTCTATGCCGGGGTCCTGGCCGCCCAGCCCATGGGTTTCTGGTCCCCGCAGTCCCTGGTCGCCGACGCCCGCCGCCACGGTGTGCGCGTCCTGCCCGCGGACATCAACCGCTCACTGGCGCAGGCCACCGTCGAGCAGCGAGAGGACCACCAGGACGCCAGCCGATCAGACCAGTGGGAGCCGCTGAGACCCCATCCCGCTGCCCCGTCCTCCCTGGACGTCCACGAGGATCTCGCGGTGCGCCTGGGCCTGGCCCCGATCAAGGGGCTGGGGGAGCGGGCCGCGCAGGCCATCGTCACCGAGCGCTGTGCTCACGGCCCCTACCGGGACCTGGCCGATCTTGCGCGACGCGTGAGTCTGAGCCGCTCCCGCCTTGAGTCGCTGGCCGTCTCAGGAGCCCTGGACAGTCTGGGGGTGGAGCGCCGTCAGGCTTTGTGGGCTGCCGGAGTCCTCTCCGATGAGCACGGGCGACGTCGTGGCGCCTCCCGTCAGAGGTCGGAAGTGTGGTGCCAGCCCACGCTTCCGGGAACCGCCGTCGGCGCCCAGGCCCCGACCTTGCCGACCATGACCGACCTCGAGCGCCAGGCCGCCGACCTGAGCCTGACCGGAGTGTCCACGCAGGGCTCTCCCCTGAGGCTACTGCGCCCCTCACTGGCCGCCGACGGCGTTCTCAGTGCAGCCGACCTGGTAGATCAGGAGCATGGGAGCCGAGTGCGCGTCGCCGGCGTCGTCACCCACCGGCAGCGGCCCCACACGGCTTCCGGCATGATCTTCCTCAACCTGGAGGACGAGACCGGTCTGCTCAACGTCACCTGCCGAGCTGGCATGTGGCGCCGCTACCGCAACATCGGCAGACGCGCCGTCGCTCTCATCGTGCGCGGCACCGTGGAGAAGGGCGACGGAGTCGTCGCGCTCATGGCCGATCGTCTCCAGGTCCTTCCCGGTGTCCCGGGCACCGGTAGCCGGGACTGGTGCTGACAGCGGCGCCCCTCACTCCTTGCGGGAGGAGTAGGCGGGCAGCTCGCCAGTGACCGGGGCGTCCTTGGTGTGCAGCTCGGAGTAGACGGACCAGAGCACGCTGATGAGCGGGACTGCGACGATCGCACCGAGCAGGCCGGCGGCGTAGGTCCCCAGGGCGACACCGATGATGACCACCACAGGGTGCAGAGAGACCTGGCGACCCATGATGAGGGGCTGGAGGATGTGCCCCTCGATCTGGCCGATCCCGGCCACTCCCACGCCGACAACGATCATGGTGACGAAGCCGCCGGAGGCCAGGGCCACCACCATGGCCACGAGCATCGCCAGAGGTGCGCCGATGATCGGGATGAAGGCGCCAATGAACACGAGCACCGCCAGGGGAGCCGCCAACGGGATCCCCACCAGCTGGAGGAAGATCCCGGCCATGATGGCGTCGGTGAGCGCTACCAGCACAGTGCCGCGGGCGTACCCGGCGAAGGTGTACCAGCCGGCGCCAGCAGCCCGGTGGGTCGACTCCCGCATCGTGGCAGGCAGCTCGTTGAGGAACCAGCGCCACATCCGGCCCCCGGAGGCCAGGAAGAAGATCGTGACGAACAGTGCCAGGGCCAGGACCGTGAGCACATCAACGACCGCACTGGCGTTGGACAGCAGCTCCGAGGCCAGGGACGGGGCATTGGACTGCAGATAGTGCTGCCCCTGGCGCAGCCAGAGCTGAAGCTGGTGATAGATCTGCTGCTGTGTCAAGTGCAGCGGCCCGTTCTCCAGGAAGTCCATGATGGTATTGAGGCCATCGCCGAACTGGGATGCCAGGGAGCCCCACTGGCTGGTGACCGAGGTGACGACGTATGTGACCAGTCCGGCGATCGCACCGATGGTGGTGAGCAGTGCCAGGAAGGTCGCCGGGTAGCGGGGCATGATCCTGGCGAAGAGGTTGACCATCGGTTGGAGGATCGAGGTGAACACCAGCGCCATGAACAGGCCGATGAAGACCGGGATCACCTGCGAGGTGGCGTAGAAGAGCAGGCCGATGACAATGATGATGCCCAGTCCCAGCCAGGCCCCCATGCCGCCCCGCACCAGCCAGGCGGGCAGGGAGTCCATGACCGAGGAACGGGTCGTGACCGTCTCGGGGAAGGAGACCGAGGGGGCCACGCGCACATGGGTGGTGGACACCGGGGGAGCGGCCGGTCTGCTCTCAGCCTCCTCCGGGGCTGATTCCCAGTGCAGCTGGTAGTCGCGGTCCGCCTGCCGGCGCCTCTCCGCCCAGTCGATCCCCCGGTCCAGCGCCGTACGGGCGCTCTTGAGCCGGCTCAGCAGGCCGCTGCTGCTGAGAATCTCTCGAGTGGACTTCTTCTCCGAGTCGGGCCCCTGAGCCGCCTGGTGGGACGCGGAGCTCTGGGAGGACTCGGAAACCTCGGCCGGCGCGTCCTGCGCCGGCTCTTGCGACGGAGAGCTGTTGGTTGCCATGGGGTGAACGATCAGTCCTTCACTGGATATCGGGCTGA
>CAJZFF010000335.1 GCA_915069725.1 uncultured Actinomyces sp. | reverse complement strand
AGGTCATTCAGGTCGCGCATGGGTCCATCTTGGCCCAGCCGACCTCCCCGCGCTCAGTCGCGGGGTGCGGCGAGCCGACGGGCCGCGTCGACGATGACGGCGCGCTGTCGCTCGTGCGCCTCCTCATCATCGAGGGGTCCGCACAGCATCCGCGCCACCTGGGGCACGGTGGACCACCAGCCGGTCAGCGACATGATCATGAGCATGAGCGCCCCGGGGTCGACGTCCCGGGTCAGGGCGCCGGAGTCCTGACCGCTGCGCACCCCGGCGATCTTGCGCTGGTAGTGCTCGCGCCGCAGCTCCTCCTCGGGCACCTCGTCGTCGAAGGTGAGGGCCTCCCAGCACAGCAGCCGGATGAGCTCGGGGCGTTGCCGGTGGTAGTCGTACAGGCGCCCGGCGTAGTCGCCCACGTCCTCACCCTCATCGAAGGCGGGCGGAACGGCCTCGGCCGCCTTGGTCAGCTCGTCGCGCAGGACTGCGGAGAACAAGCGGTCCTTGGAGCCGAAGTAGTTGTAGACGCGCTCCTTGTTGACCCCGGCCCGCTTGGCGATCCGCTCGACGGTGGTCCCAGCAGGCCCACGGAGGGTGAACTCGGCGGTGGCGGCGTCCTTGATCTTGCGCTTGGTCCCCTCAGTATCCCAGGCCATGACACTCCGTCTCCCGTGTCCGCGAGCGCCGGCGGCAAACTCCAACGCTACCGTTGCAACTACCCCTCCAGTCTACTAGGGTCATTTCCAACGCTTAAGTTGGAAAGGGGTTCTCATGTCTCCCGTGCACCGGCCCGATCAACATCCCGACGTCACCCACTCCCCCGAGTCCTCGACCCAGTCGACGACTCGTTCGACCTCTACCGCCTACCCCGCCGGCAGCGGCGCGACCGCCGCCCTCGTGGTCACCGCGCTGCTCGTCCTGACCCAGCTGTACGCCGCCATCCCCCTGCTTACCCCGATCTCGACCGACCTCCATGGCAACGCCACGGCAGCCCTGTCGACGGCCTTCAGCCTCACTTACGCCGCAGGCTTCCTCATCTGGGGGCCGGTCTCCGACCACTACGGCAGAAGGAGGACCATGGCGCTCGCGCTGGGGACCCTCACCGTCTCCACCGTCTGCTGCGCCCTGGCGCCGTCGCTCCCAGTCCTCGCGGCCCTGCGCGCGATCCAGGGCCTGAGCGCTTCCGGTTTCGCACCCGTGGCCCTGGCCTACCTGTCCGAGGCGCTGGCACCATCCAGGCGGGCCGGGGCGATCGGGGCGATGTCGACGTCGTTCCTCGTGGCGGGCATCTTTGGCCAGGTGCTGGCCTCGCTGGTCGCGCTGCACCTGGGGTGGCGGTGGTTCTTCCCTCTGTGCGGCGGGCTGTTGGCCGTGGCCCTGGCGGTCGTCCTCGCCGTCGTGCACGACGCCGCCTCCAGCCCTTCGGGCTCGTCGCTTCGGGGGCAGTTCGCATCGCTGGGCCGGCTCGCAGTCAGGCCGGCGGTTCTGGCGCTCAGCCTGGCGCACGTCACGCTGCTCATGGTGTTCGTCGCCATGTACACGGGGATCGGCGGCCATCTGGAGTCGCTGGGCATGCGGCCGTCGACGATCATTCTCATTCGCCTGGCGGCCCTGCCGGTCATGTTCCTCAGCCTCGTGTCGGGCCGGCTCGCGGCCAGGTGGCCCTGGGCGCAGATAGCCCGGCTGGGCTTCGGGGTGTCGGCATTGGGCATGCTCGGTGAGGCACTGCTGGCGCAGAGCCTGGTGGGCCTGGTGGCCGGCAGCATCGTGTACGTCGCCGGGGTAGCGCTGGCTGCGCCGGCAATGATCAGCCTCTATGGGCTGGTCTCCGCACCCAACCGCGGCAGTGGCATGGCGCTCAACGGGTTCATTCTGTTCGTCGGCACGAGCGCCGGCCCGCTCCTGGCGACGTCGTCGCCCACCTTCCGGACGCTGGCTCTCATCCTGACCGGCATCCTGGCCGTGGCACTGGCCGCGATCACCGGTTTCAAGGCACTGGCCGACGCCGACCGCTGACTGCCACCACTACGGGAGCGGCCGTCCCCATCGAGGACGTACTTTTGCAACGAAGACTGCGTTCTCCTCCAGATGGCGACGGGGAGATTCCAGTGGCCTGGAGGAAAGCGCAGTCCTCGATCGGAAAGTACGTCCCGGGCGAGAACCGCAGCCACCACTGCGGCCCGCCCGAGCCGCCTCACCCCGGCCTCAGCTGAAGAGCGAGGCGGCCACCATGGTGTCGCCCTCCTTGATCCCCGGGGGGATCGCGAACAGCGCCGAGGCCTCGTGCTTGAGGTACTCCTGGAGGGCGTCGCTCTTGGTCATGCGGTCCAGGATCGGGTAGAAGTTCGTGCGCGGGTCACGCACGAAGGCGATGAAGAACAGGCCGGTCTGCAACTGCCCCAGGGAGTCGGAGCCGTCGGTGTAGTTGTAGCCGCGGCGCAGCATCCGGCGCCCCTGGTTCTGCTCCGGCGAGACGACGGCGATATGCGCGTCGGCCGGCACGAGCGTCTCGCCCTTGTCGTCCTTGGCCTTGTAGTCCACGGCCGTGAACTCCTCGGAGGCCTTCGTGGGGTTGGCGATGCTCAGCGGCGCCCCGTAGCGCTTGTCGCGCCCCATGGTCTGCTCCTGCTCGATGAGCCGCAGGCGGTCCCAGATCTCGGCGAGCATGCGGATGCGCCGGGCCACGTAGTAGGTGCCGCCCGTCATCCACTCGGCTGCGGCGTCGTCGCCCTTCTGAACCCACAGGTGCTTGTTGAGCTGGTCGGCGGAGTCCTCGGCCTTGATGTTGTTGGTGCCGTCCTTGAAGCCGAAGAGGTTGCGCGGCGTCTCCTGGTCCACGGAGGTCGACGACGTGCGCCCGTAGCCGACCTGGCTCCACCGCAGTGTGGCGGTCCCGAAGGCGATGCGGGTGAGGTTGCGGATCGCGTGGACGCACACCTGGGCGTCGTTGGAGCAGGCCTGGACGAGCAGGTCGCCGTCGGACTGGGCGGCGTGGAGCTGGTCGCCGGCGAAGGAGGGCATGCCCTCCTTGAGGATGGCGGGCATCTTGGCGGCCAGGCCGAAGCGGTCCTTGCCGTCGGCGTCGACGAACAGGCCCTTGCCCACGCCGAAGGTAATGGTCAGGCCGTTGGGCTTGTAGCCCCAGGCCTCGCCGGTGTCCTTGGGCGGCAGCTGCTTGTTGGAGCTGGGCTGGCCGCCGATGAGCTCACCGGCGGTCATCTGCTCGGCGGCCACGGCCCATTCGGACAGGAGGGTTTTCAGGTCCTCGACGTCGGTGGTGGAGACGTCGAAGGCCGCGGTGAACATGTTGTCCTGGGCGGGGGTGGTGATCCCCGCCTGGTGGTCACCCCGGAAGGGGTAGGTCGTGAGGATGGCCTCCTCGGGTCGCTGGGAGGCCTCCCAGGCGCGCCCACCGGCGACACC
>CAJZFF010000334.1 GCA_915069725.1 uncultured Actinomyces sp. | reverse complement strand
GAGAGATGCCCGGTGGCGTGCGGATCGTGCGCTCCTGCGTCACCGGCTACGGGGAGTCCCTGGTCAAGGCGGCGCTGCGCATCGACGAGGGCGTGGTTGAGACGATGGCGCACTACCGGGCGGCGGCCTACCTCAATCCCGGGGTCACCTCGGTCATCGATATCGGTGGCCAGGACATGAAGTACCTGCGCATCAAGGGCGACGCGATCGACTCCATCAGCGTCAACGAGGCCTGCTCGGCCGGCTGCGGCTCCTTCCTGCAGACCTTCGCCCGGTCGATGGGGCTGGAGATCGGTGAGTTCGCCGAGGCCGCGCTGCACGCCGAGCGCCCGGTGGACCTGGGCAGCCGCTGTACGGTGTTCATGAACTCCTCGGTCAAGCAGGCTCAGCGCGAGTCGGCCACCGTGGGGGAGATCAGCGCGGGCCTGTCCTACTCGGTGGTGCGCAACGCCCTGTACAAGGTCATCAAGCTCAAGGACGCCGACCAGCTCGGCGAGCGGGTCTCGGTCCAGGGCGGCACCTTCCTCAATGACGCGGTGCTGCGGGCCTTCGAGCTGCTCACCGGCCGGGAGGTGGTGCGCCCCGACATCGCCGGCCTCATGGGCTGCTTCGGCGCGGCCCTGAGCGCCCGGGCCACCTACGACGGCGTGCCCTCGGGCCTCATGAGCCTGGGCGAGCTCTCCCGCTTCAGCCTGACCACCGAGACCGCCACCTGCAAGCTGTGCCAGAACCACTGCCAGCTGACCATCACCACCTTCAACGACGGACAGCGCCACATCTCCGGCAACCGCTGCGAGCGGGGCGCCACCCAGGAGCGGCGCGCCACCAAGTCCGACCTGCCCAACCTCTACGACTACAAGTACAAGCGGGCCTTCTCCTACCGGCGCCTGCGCGAGGGCGCGGCCACGCGCGGGGACATCGGCATCCCCAGGGTGCTGGGCATGTACGAGAACTACCCGCTGTGGTTCACGGTGCTCACCTCACTGGGCTTCCGCGTCATGATCTCGGGGCGCTCCAACCACGAGCTCTTCGAGTCCGGCATGGACACGATCCCCTCGGAGAACGTCTGCTACCCGGCCAAGCTCGCCCACGGGCACATCGAGGCCCTCATCGCCAAGGGCGTCACGACGATCTGGTTCCCCTGCGTCTTCTACGAGCGCGAGCTCGTCCGGGGCGCCGCCGACCACTTCAACTGCCCGATCGTGGCCACCTACCCCGAGGTCATCCGCAACAACGTCGAGGCCGTGCGCGACGGGCGGCAGGAAGGACCCGATGGTGCCGAGGGGGGCACGGGTCCCGGGGGCTCGGGGGTGCGGATGCTCTCCCCCTTCCTCAACCTGGCCGACCCCGCGACGCTCGCCGAGCGGCTCGTCGAGGTCTTCGCCGACTGGGACGTCACCCTGCCCGAGGCCCGCAAGGCGGTGGCCGCCGGCTTCGCCGAGGACGCCGCCTTCAAGGCCGACGTGCGCGCCGAGGGCCGCCGCGCCCTGAGGTGGATGGAGGACAACGGCCGCAAGGGAATCGTCCTGGCCGGACGGCCCTACCACATCGACCCCGAGATCAACCACGGCGTCCCCGACGTCATCAACACCCTGGGCATGGCGGTCCTGTCGGAGGACTCGATCCTGCCCGAGCCTGCCCGGCCCGAGGTCGAGGCCGACGACGGCGTCGAGCACCAGGTGGCCGGCGGGGCGCTGTCGCGCGCAGTCGCCTCCATCCGCCGCGGTCTGAGCAGGAAGAAGGAGGACCCGCAGGCGCCCGCCGACTGGTCGGACGTGCGTGCCGAGGACCTGCCCAGCCCCGAGGCGAGCGTCGCCACCGAGAGCTCCGCCGTGCACCTGCGCGTGCGCGACCAGTGGGCCTACCACTCGCGCCTCTACCAGGCCGCCGAGCTCGTCACCACCCGCGACGACCTCGAGCTCGTCCAGCTCAACTCCTTCGGCTGCGGCGTCGACGCCCTGACCACCGACCAGGTCCAGGAGATCCTGGAGTCGGCCGGTGGCGTCTACACGAGCCTCAAGATCGACGAGGTCTCCAACCTCGGCGCCGCCACCATCCGCCTGCGCTCCCTGGCCGCCGCCTCCCAGGCCCGCGCCGCGGAGAAGACGGCTCACGCCGAGGAGGCCGTCAGGGAGGCTTGCGACGAGGTCGATGGCACTGTCGACGACGCCGTCGAGATCGACACGACCGCTCCCGCCGAAAGATCTACTGCGATGACTGGCCGGGCTGCTGAGGAGACGGCCGATCGGAGCGAGGCGAGCGGCGCCGTCGAAGGGCGGGAGCTGCCGGGGGCCACCGGTCCGGTCTTCACCGAGGCCATGCGCGCCACCCACACCATCCTCATGCCGCAGATGAGCCCCGTGCACTTCCGGCCCCTGGAACCGCTCATGCGGCGCCTGGGATACAAGGTCGAGCTCCTGGAGTCCGCCACCCGCGACGACCTCGAGGTGGGCCTGCGCTACGTCAACAACGACGCCTGCTTCCCCGCCATCATGGTCATCGGCCAGCTCATCGGGGCTTTCGAGGACGGGTCCCACGACCCCGACCGCTGCGTCGTTGCCATCTCCCAGACCGGCGGCATGTGCCGTGCTACCAACTACGCCGGCATGCTCCGCAAGGGCCTGCACGACGCCGGCTACACCCAGGTCCCCGTCCTGGCCGTCTCCCTGCAGGGCATCGAGGAGAACCCCGGGTTCAAGGTCACTGCGACTCTCGCGCTCAAGATCGTCCAGGGCATCGTCATCGGCGACACCCTCAACACCTGCCTGCTGCGCGTGCGCCCCTACGAGGCCCAGGAGGGGGCTACCAACCGCCTCGTAGAACGGTGGAATGCGATCATCGGGGAATTCTTCGGGCGCAGGGGACGCTGCCCCACCTGGGGCGGGCGGCTGGGCTATCGGCGTCTGCTGCGCGAGATGGTCCGCGAGTTCGACTCCCTGCCCAGGCGCGATATCCCCCGTAAGCCGCGCGTCGGCGTCGTCGGAGAGATTCTGGTCAAATTCCAGCCCGACGCCAACAACCACGTCGTCGATCAGATCGAGGCCGAGGGCTGCGAGGCCGTCGTTCCGGGGCTGCTCCCCTTCTTCCTCAGCGGTCCGGTCACCGCCCAGTGGAAGGCCGACGCCTACGGCATCGGAGTGAATTCCGTGGCCAGGAACAAGGCCGCCGTCTGGTTCCTGGAGCAGGTCCAGGCGCCGGCGCGGGCGGCGCTCGCCGCCTGCGGGGGGACCTTCGACGTCGAGTCCTCCAGCGCCGACATGATGGACAAGGCCTCGCAGATCCTCTCCCTGGGCAACCAGGCGGGCGAGGGGTGGCTGCTGACCGCGGAGATGATCGAGCTCATCGAGCACGGCGCGCCGAACATCGTGTGCTGCCAGCCCTTCGGCTGCCTGCCCAACCACGTGGTGGGCAAGGGCAT
>CAJZFF010000333.1 GCA_915069725.1 uncultured Actinomyces sp. | reverse complement strand
CAGAGGCGGGCGTCTGCTCGTTGACGGGCTGGATCTGTCCCTGAAGGAGGGTACTGTCACGGCACTGACCGGCCCCAACGGCTCCGGCAAGACCACCACGGCATGGTGCCTGGGCCTGCACGACCTCGATTTCACTGGGACCGTGACCATCGATGGCCGCCCCTCCGGCGAGATGAGCCCGCGCGACATCCGCCTGACGCATCGCACCACGATCGCCCTCCAACCCCAGGACCTTCTTCTGGAGGACTCCTGGACCCCCGTCGCTACACTGCGTCACGCCGCATGGGCGCTCGGGCTCCCCCGGCGCCAGCGCGCGGCGCGGATCGCCGATGCCCTGAGCACGGTCCGGCTCACCCCCCTGTCCCGAACCCGCACGGGCCTGCTCAGCGGCGGAGAGCGAATGCGGGTGGCCCTGGCACGCACACTGCTCATGGAGCGCCCCCGCCTGGTCATCCTCGACGAGCCCACCGCCGGTGCGGATGAGGAGCTGGCCACGGTGGTCATCGGCGCCATAGACGCGTGGGCTCGAACCTCTGCAGCAATCCTCGTGGTCACCCACGACCCAAGGCTTGTCGAGCGTGCGGAGAACCGAGTAGAACTCGGCACAGGCGAGCAAGTTCACGTGCCCAGCCCCCATGAGCACGAAGCCATTGAGAATCTGGACTGATAGAGTCACCCCTTGGACCTCTGGCCTGGCCGGCTGCGGGGTCCGGCGACCGGGTCAGCCAGGTGCCCCACCACCTCATGTCAACCCGTGGCGCGAACCCTCTCTCCGGCCATTGACCAATCAGACGCGAGAAAGTTTCACCGTGGCGAACATCAAGTCCCAGATCAAGCGCATCAAGACCAACGAGAAGGCCCGCCTGCGCAACAAGTCCGTCAAGTCCGAGCTCAAGACCTACGTGCGTCGCGTGCGCGAGGCCGTCGAGGCCGGTGACAAGGACGCCGCGCTCGAGCACCTCAAGGCCGCCTCCCGCAAGCTGGACAAGGCCGTCTCCAAGGGCGTCATCCACAAGAACCAGGCCGCCAACCGCAAGTCCAAGCTCGCCAAGCGCGTCGCCTCCCTCTGAGGCCACCGCAGCAGTGAGCATCTGAAGGGCGCCTCCCACCGGGGAGGCGCCCTTCCCTTTTTTCCGTCACCCTTTGCCCGTTCATCAGACCGTCTCAAGGAGAGCCCATTGCGCATCGGATTCGACCGCGACAAGTACCTGCGGATGCAGTCCAGCCACATCGCGGAGCGCCGCGCCCAGTTCAGCGGCAAGCTCTATCTGGAGTTCGGCGGCAAGCTCATTGACGACATGCACGCCTCGCGCGTGCTGCCAGGCTTCACCCCGGACAACAAGATCGTCATGCTCGCCGAGCTGGCCGACGAGGTCGAGATCGTCATGGCGGTCAACGCCAAGCACCTCGCCCGCAACAAGGTCCGCGCGGACCTGGGCATCCCCTACGAGGACGACCTGCTGCGCCACATCGACGCCTTCCGCAGCTACGGGCTCTACGTGGGCAGCGTCGTCGTGACCCAGTGGACTGATGACAACCGCCAGGCCCAGGACTTCAAGCGCAAGCTCGAGGCGCTGGGCATCACGGTCTACCGTCACTTCCCCATCCCCGGCTACCCCGGTGACGTCGCCCGCATCGTCTCGGCGGAGGGCTACGGGCGCAACGAGTACATCGAGACCAGGCGGGACCTGGTGGTCGTCACCGCCCCCGGCCCGGGCAGCGGCAAGATGGCCACCTGCCTGTCCCAGATCTACCACGACCACCAGCGGGGCATCTCCTCGGGCTACGCGAAGTTCGAGACCTTCCCGATCTGGAACCTGCCTCTGGACCACCCGGTCAACATCGCCTACGAGGCCGCCACCGCCGACCTCGACGACGTCAACATGATCGACCCCTTCCACCTGGCCGCCCACGGCGTCCAGACCGTCAACTACAACCGCGACGTCGAGGTCTTCCCGGTCCTGAGCCGCCTGTTCGAGGAGATCCTGGGCTCCTCGCCCTACGCCTCCCCCACGGACATGGGCGTCAACATGGCCGGCAACTGCATCAGCGACGACGAGGTCTGCCGGCAGGCCGCCTGCCAGGAGATCATCCGTCGCTACTACCGGGCCCTGGTGACCGAGAAGCGCGAGGTCATCGCCCCCGTCCAGTCCCAGCGGATCGCGCTGCTCATGGCCAAGGTGGGGGTGAGCAAGGAGGACCGTCCCGTCGTGCCGCCCGCGCTGGAGGTGGCTGAGGCCACCGGCGAGCCGGCCTCGGCGATCGAGCTGCCCGACGGGCGCATCGTGACGGGCAAGACCTCCGCCCTGCTGGGGTGCTCCTCAGCGATGCTGCTCAACGCCCTCAAGCTCCTGGCCGGGATCGATGATGACGTCAACCTGCTGGCCCCGGCCTCCATCGAACCCATCCAGAAGCTCAAGACCCAGAGGCTGGGAAGCCGCAACCCGCGCCTGCACACCGATGAGGTGCTCATCGCCCTGGCCGTGTCCGCCAACGGGGACGACAACGCCCGCAAGGCCCTCGACCAGCTCGAGACGCTGCGGGGCTGCGAGGTCCACACCTCCACGATCCTGGGCTCGGTGGACGAGGGCATCTTCCGCGCCCTGGGAGTCCAGGTCACCAACGAGCCCGTCTACGCCACCAAGTCCCTGTACCGCAAGAAGTGAGGCCCGGTGCGGGCCGCCCTCCTGCGGTGCGCCCGCACCCGGACACCCTGCCGAGGTGTGGATGGTCACATAGGTGCGCAGAGGTGACTGAACGCACTCGCGCGCGGTACATTCTCCCCAACGAGATGAGCTCGTGTGCTCTGGGGTCGGTGAAAGTCCGAACCGGCGGTGACAGTCCGCGACCCGGTCGCATCCAGCGACCGGCTGACCAGGTGGAACTCCTGGACCGACGGTGAGAGTCCGGATGGGAAGCGCACACGGGACACACCATGCCTCGCCCGGTGCCGTGCACCCGGCACTCCGTCATGGCGGTGTCTCTCCCCAGCGCACCCGAGGGAGAGGACCGGATGACCTCGTTCACCACCGTGCAGACGGCCGCGATGCAGCGCGCCCTACGGGCCGCGGCCTCCCCCGACGCCCCGCCCGGCCCCAACCCCAGGGTCGGCTGCGTCATTCTCTCCGCCGACGGCGACGTCCTCGCCGAGGGCCACCACCGTGGCGCCGGCACCGCCCACGCCGAGGTCGACGCACTGGCGAACCTCGCTGCGACGGGCGCCTCCGCCCGAGGAGCGAGCGTCCTGGTCACCCTCGAGCCGTGCAACCACCAGGGCCGCACCGGCCCATGCGTCCAGGCGCTCCTCGACGCCGGCGTGGCCGAGGTCATCTACGCCCAGGACGACCCGACCGAGCAGGCCGGGGGCGGCGCGGCGGCGCTGGAGGCCGCCGGCGTGCGGGTACGGCGCGGGCTGTGCTCCCA
>CAJZFF010000332.1 GCA_915069725.1 uncultured Actinomyces sp. | reverse complement strand
TCGAATCCGATGACGAGTTCGTCGCCGATGTCGAGGTCCTCCATGGCCTCTTCGGCCTCGATGACGGGGAAGGGGCAGACCTGACCGGTGGTCTCCAGAACAGTGCGCATGAGTGACTCCTTGAAGCGATGTGATGAGGGTGCGGGGTCGGTTGGGGCAGCGAGATGGTCGCGGGGCCGACGTGCCTTTAGACGGTGGCGGGCACGCTCGAGGCCGCCCGCTCGGCGCGACGACGCTGCCGGGGACGGATGAGAAGGAACCAGGCGGCCACCCCGACCCCCAGCACCTGGAAGACCAGTGCGATCCAGCCCTGCCATGACAGAAGCGAGGTCTGCACCAGGGCGTTGCCAATGGAGCAGCCACCGGCCCAGGCGGCGCCGATCCCCATGAGGACACCGCCGGAGATGGAGCGCTGGATGACCTGGGCGCTGGGCACGCGGACACGGAACTCGCCAGAGGCCTTGGCCGCGAGGTAGGAGCCGAGCAGGATGCCCAGGACCAGGAGCACGCCCCAGTCGAGTCGCTTGACATCCCCGGTGACGATGAGGTTCACCAGGTTCGACGACGGCGTCGTGATCCCCAGCCCGTCCTGGCGCCCTGAGGCCCAGGACGTGGGCCAGGCGATGACGGCGACGACGCCCACGAGGAATCCGGTGGCCAGGGGGTTCCACTGCTTCTCCAGCAGCAGGTGAGCCAGGCCCGTGCGCTGGGCGGGCAGCTGGATCTGAGCAGGACGGCTGCGCTCCGGAACGATGAAGCGGTGCACAATGAGCCCGGTGACGCCGGCCAGGATGACGACGCCGCCCCAGCTCGGCAGGCCGATGGTGGCCGGGATGGTGGTCAGGTCGGTGACCCACAGTCCTTTGACCCAGTTCGTCACCCCCGACAGGAGACCCGTCTTTGAGGCGGCCGCCGTGGTGGCATAGGCCACGAGAGCGAACCAGGAGCCGACCAGGCCCTCGCCGGCGCGGTAGTAGGTCCCGGTTGCGCAGCCGCCGGCCAGGACGATCCCGACTCCGAACAGGAAGGAACCGACAACGGTGGCGACCACCGACAGCTTGGGGATCTCAGGGGTGATGGAGCCTGCTGAGGTCAGGACGGCGACTCCGACCGCCTGAACGGCGATGGCCAGCAGGAAGGCTGTGAACCAGCGCCAGGAGCGGGAGACCCACAGGTCCCGGAAGGCGCCGGTGATGCAGAAACGGCCCCGTTGGAGGATGAAACCGAGGACGGCTCCAACGATGAGCCCAGTGAGGATGGTGGGTGACGGCACGGTGCGGTCCTTGTCCGGCTGCTGCTGTCAGGTGCAAGCAGCCTGCGTGGGGACCGGTGACGCAGCACAGGTGGGAAGACAGAGACAGGCCACGTCATCCGGTGGGGGAGTGAGGTGGAGGCCTGGCTGGACGTGGCTGAAGGGGCGCCGTCTCAGGGGCGCCGGGAGCCGGGGAGAACGATCTGTCTGAGACCGCCTCAGAACGCCCGAACCAGGCAGCGCATACACATGCCGGCTCCGCGCGAGGCGGTGCGGGCTGCGTGGGCCTGGAGGACGTTCATGTGCTTCTCCATGGGGATCTGAAAAGTGCGTGGCGACGGTTGTCAACCGACACGGACTGTACCGACGGCCTCTGGCCGTGGCAATTCCTGAACAATGGCCGAGATCAGGCAGCGGCGCGGCGTGCCGTCAGGAGGCGGGCGATCCCGTCATCGGGCACCTGCGGCGTGGTGCCGCCGAAGAGCGGGCACTGGGCCTGGAAGGCGCACCAGTCGCACAGCCGGGAGCGGCGGGGGCGGAAGGAGCCGTTGCGAGCGCAGTCCTCGACCTCGTCCCACAGGTGCGCCAGGCGCGTCTCGGTGCGTTCCAGCTCGGCCAGGCGAGGATCGTGAGTCAGGACCCGCCCGTCCTTGAGGTAGACCAGCTGGAGGCGGGCTGGCGCCCGGCCGCGCAGACGCCACAGCACCAGGGCGTAGAAGCGCATCTGGAACAGCGCCTCGGCCTGGAAGCGCGGTCCTGGGGAACGGCCCGTCTTGTAATCCACGACGCGCATGGCTCCGTCGGGGGCGATATCGAGACGATCCACGAAGCCGCGCAGCATCAGGCCGTCCTTGGTCTCGGTCTGGACGAAGAGCTCCCGTTCGGCCGGCTCCAGGCGTGCGGGATTCTCCATCTGGAAGTAGGTGTCGATGAGCGCCTCGGCCTCGCTCAGCCACGGGGCCACCTGGTCGAGACTCTCGAACAGGTCCATGACAGCGGGGTTCTTATCCCGATGGGCTTCCCACCGGGGAGGCAGGATGGCATGAGCCGCCTCCCGAGTGCGCTCGTGCGCGGGCAGGTCGTACAGGCGCTCCAAGACGCTGTGGACAAGAGTGCCCTTATGCGTGGCCAGCGAACCCGGATCGGGGATCCGGTCGATTGTGCGCAGGCGGAACATGAGCGGGCACTGCATGAAGTCCTTGGCGCGCGATGGCGACAATGCCGCCCGGCCTCCTCGTCGGGGGCGGCTGGTATCGGAACTCGCATTGGAGTTGGAAGTGGCACTGGTGATCCTGCCCGTGCCCGGCGCGACCGGCTCCACTGATGTGGAGGCGGCAGGCGTCAAGGGCGTCGTCGGATTTAATGACACGGCGTGCTCGCTCACGAGAAGAACCTATCGCGCCGCATCAGCATGCTCTGTGATTGTCCACAGGTATCCGTCGGATCGGGTGGAGCTCCTGGACCTGTGCACATCCGCAGGATTCGGAGCCGCTGGCAGGCGTCGCGTTCAAAGATCGGACCACGCGCTTCAATCGTGCTCATCGGCAGCATGACGGTTCTGGCGGCCGTCTCGGGACGGCTAGGCTCGCCCCATGTCACCTGCTTCCACGCCTCAGGGCTGGGTGATCGGACGAATCGGCGCAGCACCTGTCGTCGTCTCCCCGACCTCCCTCCTCCTCGGCCTGCTCATCGCCGGCTCCTGGTATCCGCTGGTGTCCTCCACCTTGGCCGCCTCGAGTTCCCTCGTAGTCCTGGCGACCGTAGCCGGCACCGTAGTGGGCGTGGGCGCAAGCGTTCTCCTCCATGAACTCGCCCACGGATCAGCGGGCACCGTGCTGGGAAGACGGCCTGTGCGCTACGAGCTCTACCTGTGGGGCGGGCGCACGAGTTTCGGCCCTGCACATGCCTGGGCGCCGTGGAAGGACGTCGTCACCTCGCTGGCCGGGCCGGCGGCGAATCTCGCCCTGTGGGCGGCCGGCCGTGCACTGCTGGGCGGCGGAGGCATCGTCTCGGCCCCGGTGCACGTGGCCGTCTCGGCACTGACCTGGGTGAACTTCGCTCTTGCCGTCTTCAATGCTCTGCCGGCGCTGCCGCTGGATGGAGGGCACGCCCTGGCATCCCTCATCGCCCAGCTCACCGGGCGGCCGCAGGCGGGGCAGCGCCACGTCGTGCGC
>CAJZFF010000331.1 GCA_915069725.1 uncultured Actinomyces sp. | reverse complement strand
AGCTCACCCAGGCCCTGGGCGGCGAGCCGCTCCTGAACACCGGCGGCGACCTGCGTGCCGGCCCATCCGGTGATGGCGTCGGTGGCCGACAGGATGGTCCCTCGCTCGACGTCGACGACGCCGGCGGTGCCGATCCCGACCGCCGTGATCGCCGCGGCCTTGCCGGGTTCCTGGTGCGTTCCGGTCTCCACGACCGTCGCGATCAGGCCGCTGATGGCGTTGAGCATGGCGGTGGGGCCCTCGTGAGCCGGGGTCGGGCAGGAGCTCACCGGTCCTTGCAGGGTTCCGCCGGAGTCGACCAGTGCGGCGGCCATCTTGGTGCCGCCCAGGTCGAGTCCGACGACGAGCGGGGCGCGACCGGACGACGATGGTGATGGGGCAAGGGGTGTGGATGGGAGGACATCCTGACTCATGACGCTCTCCGACGGGATGCTGGGCGCTGGCGCACCGGGGTGAGAAATGAATGAGGGGCGGCCGCAGGAGGCCGCCTGGAGCAAGGCTCGGGGCCTCGCCGCTGCCACGGCGGCTGCATGTCCGGATCGGTCGGTGCCGCGACCACCGGCCATGCAGCCGCCGGGACGTCAGATGAGGCCCTGGGCCTTGACGATCTCCAGGACCCGCTCCTTGGTCTCGCCCTCGAGCGCCTTGACGGGGAAGGCCATCTCGTTGGTGGCGATGATCCCGATAGCCTCCATGGCGGTCTTGAAGGCGCCGATGCCGGTCGCGTCGGCCGAGCGGCCCTGGGGCACGAAGACGATCTCGAAGCCGGCGCAGACCTCGTCCTGGAGGCGGCGCACCTCGTCCCACGCCCCCTCGCGGGAGGCCTTCCACATCTCGGCGTAGCGGACCGGGTCCACGTTGCCGTATCCGGGGACGAGACCGTCGGCACCCAGCAGCAGCATGCCGTCGACAACGCACTCGTGGCCGGTCAGAAGGGCCAGGGGGTGGCCCGCGGCCTCGTTGGCGGCCACCAGCCTGCGGAAGGCGACGTCGTTGCCGGAGGAGTCCTTGACACCGGCCAGGACGCCCTCCTTGCCCAGCTCGACGAGCAGGTCGCAACCGAGCTTGGCGCCGCCGAGGCGCACGGGGACGTCGTAGGCGAAGACGGGGACGTCGATGGCCTCGGCGATGGCACAGAAGTGAGCCTTGATCTCCTCGGCGTCGTTGAGCGCGTAGAACGGGCAGGTGGCCACGATCGCCTCGGCGCCCAGGGCGGCTGCCCGACGAGCCTGGTCAATGACCCGGTGGGCGGTGGTGTCGATGGCACCGGCGAGCACCGGGACGCGTCCTGCCGCAGTCTTGACGACCCGCTCGATGACGGCGTCGCGCTGGGCGTCGGTGAGGTAAGCGACCTCTCCGGAGGACCCCAGGGCGAACAGGCCGTTGACGCCACCGGCGATGAGGTGCTCGACGACCTTGTCCAGGCTGTCGAAGTCAACCTCGCCCGCGGCGGTGAAGGGGGTGACGACCGGCGGGATGACGCCGGTGAAACGGTTGTCCATTGTGGTGACTCTCTTCATTGAAAGGATATCGGACGTCTGACATCTGACGTCACGAGGTATTGTTGCAGATGCTCCCGGTTGGCGCCACCCCGGTGCCTGTGAGCATGCGATCACTCACGTCGCAGGCACCGGGGCGGCAGGAGGCGGACCGGGGACCGCCCCGGAGGCGCTACTTGACGGAGCCCTCCGAGAGCCCTCCGGAGATGTGCTTCTGAATGACCATGAAGAAGACGACCGATGGGACGATCACGATCACGGAAGCAGCCATCATGGCTCCCCAGTCAAGAACCTCCGACCCCTGGAGAGAGTAGAGGCCGACTGCGACGGGCATCCTGTCCGACTCAGTGATGAACAGGAGCGCGTAGAGGAACTCGTTGAAGGTGTTGATGAAGGTGTAGACGGCGGTGGCCACGATCCCCGGAAGGATGATCGGGACCGAGATCTGCCAGAACACCCGGAACCGACTGGCCCCATCCACGGCTGCCGCCTCCTCCACCCCGATGGGGACCGTCTGGAAGAAACCAATGAGCATCCAGATCGCGTAGGGGATCGAGAACGACAGGTAGGCGATGATGAGTCCGAAATAGCTGTTCATGAGGCCGAGCTTCACCATCGTGATGGTGTACGGGATGGCGAGCAGAATCGGCGGGAACATGTAGGTGCCGATGAGGAGCTTGGTCAGCTGCTTGCCGACACGGGGGAAGAATCTCACGATTCCGTAGGCACCCAGCAACGAGACCAGGACCGCAATGACCGTCGAGCAGCCCGCGATCAGCAGTGAGTTCTTCAGGTTCGTCAGGAACCCGATCTCCTCGACCACCTTGCGGTAGTGCTCGAGGGTCGGCGAGCTCGAGAACAGCTGCAACGGATTCTGCGCGAGCTCGTGGGAGGTCTTGAATGATGAGGAGACCACCCATACGAGCGGGAAGACCGCAACGAAAGCAGCCACAATGAGAATGAGATACACGCACACGGTACCCCATGGGCCACGACCAGCACGTCGCATGATTCAGCCCCTTTCCTTTTCCCAGCGGTTGAGCATCTTGAAGGCACCGAAGGCCAGCGCCAGGAGGAAGAGAAGCAGCAGAATCGTCACGGTGGAGGCGACCCCGAGCTGCCGCAGATTCCAGCCCTCCTGGTAGGCGAAGATCGGTAACGTCGTCGTCCTCTCCCCCGGACCTCCACCCGTCAGGAGGAAGAGCATGTCGAAGTTGTTGAAGACCCAGATCGTGCGCAGGATGACCAGCAGGCCGATGACCTCTCGAATATGGGTCAGCGTGATGAACCTGAACCTCTGCAGCCCAGAGGCACCATCGACCATGGCCGCCTCGTACTGCTCCTGAGGGATGGTCTTCAGGGCGGAGAGGATATTCACCATGAACATTGGAGCACCGAACCAGATGTTGATGAGCAACGCCACCCAGAAGGTCGTCGAGGGGTTGCCCAGCAACGCCATGTTCTTATCAGTGAGACCGAGAGTGGTCGCAAGATTGGGCAGGAACCCATAGACGTCGTTGAGGATCCACTTCCAGGCGAAGGCGGTGATGATCGCCGGGAAGGCCCAGGGCACGATGAGGAGCGTCCGGAACACTCCTGACCCCCGGGGCACCCGGTCCAGCGCCAGAGCCAGAACCAGGCCCACAGCGAGCTGGCCGATGATCGACGCCGCGGTCCACTTGATCGACACCCCGAAAGCGTTCCAGAAGCTGGAGGATGCCAGGAGGTCGGTGTAGTTGGACAGACCCACCACGTGATAGCTGTGGCGCAAGAGGTGCTTGTCGGTGAAGGAGTACCAGATGCTTGAGAACACCGGGTAGATCAGCAGGGCAAGAACAATGAGTATGGATGGCGCCACGAAGACGACGCCCGTCCAGTTCATTCGCTTCATTCGAGTCATGAGCTCACCTTTCGGACTGGGCGGTGG
>CAJZFF010000330.1 GCA_915069725.1 uncultured Actinomyces sp. | reverse complement strand
CCGCCAGCAGGTCGGGCTGCAGACCGGCGAGGCCGCCGCGGAGGTCGACGCCGGCCTGGCCGAGGCCGCCAGCGAGCTGCGCCTGATCAAGGACCCGTGGGAGATCGACCAGCTGCGCGCCGCCGTCGCCGCCACCAAGGCCGGCTTCGACGACCTCATCCGCTCCATCCCCCGGGCCCGCGGCCACTGGCGCGGCGAGCGGGTCCTGGAGGGGGCCTTCGGGGCCAAGGCCCGTGAGGAGGGCAACGGCCTGGGCTATGACACGATCGCCGCGGCCGGCAACCACGCCAACACCCTGCACTGGATCAACAACGACGGCGCCGTCGAGCCCGGTCAGCTGGTCCTGGTGGATGCCGGTGTCGAGGTCGACTCCCTCTACACCGCTGACGTCACTCGCACGATCCCGGTCGATGGTCGCTTCACCGAGGCTCAGCGCCGGATCTACCAGGCGGTTCTCGACGCCGCCGACGCCGCCTTCGCCCGTGCGGGCACGCCGGGCTGCCGCTTCAAGGACGTCCACGCCGCCGCCATGGAGGTGATCGCCGCCCGCCTGGAAGAGTGGGGGATGCTGCCCGAGGGCGTCAGCGCCGCCGACTCCCTGGCCCCCGAGGGCCAGTACCACCGGCGCTGGATGGTGCACGGCACCAGCCACCACCTGGGCCTGGATGTCCACGACTGCGCCCAGGCGCGCCGCGAGATGTACATGGAGGCCGAGCTCAAGCCGGGCATGTGCTTCACCATCGAGCCGGGATTGTACTTCCGCGAGGACGACCTGCTGGTGCCCGCCGAGATGCGCGGCACGGGCGTGCGCATCGAGGACGACGTCGTGGTGCGCGAGGACGGCAGCGTGGAGCGCCTCACTCAGGACGTGCCCCGCACCGTGGAGGAGGTCGAGGCCTGGGTGAGCGGACTCATCGCCGACTGACTGCCGACTGACTGACTGCTCGGTCACTTCCCTTGCTGCTCATCGTTATTTGTAGATAGCATCGCCGCATGACGATGAAACATGGGTTGCTGCCCGAGGACCGCCCCCAGGACCACGGAGCCGTGCGCGAGGCCTCCACCGTGGCCTCCTTGCTCGACGTCCTGGGGGACGCCACCCGCCTGGCGATCCTGCGCCACCTCCACGGCGGCGAGCACCGGGTGGTGGAGCTGACCGAGCACCTGGGCCTGGCCCAGTCGACCGTCTCCCAGCACCTGGCGATCCTGCGCAGCGCCGGTCTCATCTCCAGCCACTCCCACGGGCGGGCCAACGTCAGCCGGATCGAGAACCCCGAGGCCATCGAGCAGGTCCTGTCCGCGACCGAGTCCCTGGCCGCCATCATCTCCGCGGACGGAGCGAGCCGGAGCAGGGAGCCGCAGTGAGCACCCCAGGCGGCCCCGAGCCCGACGCCCATTCCCACCACCACTCCCACGGTCACTCGCACAACCACGGCGCCGGGGCCTCGCGCGGTCGGCTCCTGGTCGCCCTGTGCCTGTCGGCCACGGTTCTGGTGGCCGAGATCGTCACCGCTCTTGTCACCGGATCGCTGGCGCTGCTGGCCGACGCCGGGCACATGCTCACCGACGTCGCCGGCCTGGCCATGGCTCTGACGGCCGCCCACCTGTCCACGCGTCCGGCCACGGACCGCTTCACCTGGGGCATGCGTCGCGCCGAGGTCATCGGGGCCGCGCTCCAGGCGGGCATGCTCGCCGTCGTCGGGCTCTTCGTGGCCTTCAAGGCGGTTCACAACCTGCTGGTGGCCCCGCAGGTCGAGGCCTCGGGCATGCTCGTCATGGGTGTCATCGGCCTGGCCGCCAACGTCATCGCGCTACTGGTTCTCTCCGGCGGCAGGGGGCATGACGGACACGGCGAGAACCTCAATATGAGGGCCGCCCTGCTGGAGGTCCTCAATGACGCCCTGGGATCAGTGGGCGTCATCATCGCGGCCGCCGTCGTGGCCCGCACGGGCTGGACCCGGGCCGACGCCGTGGCCTCCCTGCTCATCGCCGTCCTCATCCTGCCCCGGGCGGTGACGCTGCTGCGCTCGGCCCTGGCGGTTCTCATGGACTTCACTCCCCGGGAGCTGGACCTGGCGCAGGTGCGCTCGCACATGCTCGGCATCGACCACGTCGAGGAGGTCCACGACCTGCACGCCTGGACCGTCGCCTCAGGCATGCCGGTGCTGACCGCGCACGTCGTCGTGCGCGACGAGTGCCTGCGCGACGGTCACACCGAGGAGATCCTCGACCGGCTCCAGAACTGCGTGGCCGAGCACTTCCCGGTCAGGATCCAGCACGCGACCCTCCAGCTCGAGCCCGTCTCGCACCTCGAGCACGAGGCCGCCTACTGCTAGGTCGGGTCAGGAACGGCGGTAACGTTTGCGGGTCGGCTCGGGAATGTGAGCCGGCTCCCCACCCTCCAGGTGCTCCCGGGCGAAGGCCAGCGCGCTGGCGAGGCCCTCGAGACGCTGGGCGGTCGTCATGGACCGGGTGGTCACCTCGACGACGACCTGTCCCCCACCGGTCTCGAAGCCGGTGGCCACCAGGTGCTTGAGGACCCCGGCGCAGTCCTGGTTGCCCTGCCCGGGCAGCAGGTGGTCGTCCAGGGGCCCGGGCACGCCGTCAGTCAGGTGCAGGTGGCGCAGCGTGGGCCCCAGCGCGCGGGCCATGGCCAGGGCGTCGGAGCCGGAGGTGGCGGCGTGGGAGATGTCCAGCGTCACCGACTTGTAGCCCTGCCCCACCGGGTCCCAGGTGGGCGAGTAGGCCTGGAAGTCGCGCGTGGAGTGGGCGTGGCGGGGCCGCCAGGTGAACATGTTCTCCACCGCCAGGTGGATGCCCGTGGTCGCCTCGCGCTGCGCGACCCCGGCGATGAAGGAGCGCGCGTAACGGGTCTGCCAGAAGAAGGGCGGGTGCAGCACCACCGTGGGCGCCTCGAGGTAGTGGGCCAGCTCGATGGAGCGGTCCACCTTGTCCCACGGATCGGCACCGAAGACCCCCCGGGTCACCAGCAGCGTGGGGGCGTGGACCGCCAGCACCGGCTGGTCGAACTTCTCCACCAGGGCCGCCAGCCGGGTGGCGTCCTGAGATGCCTTCTCGCTCCAGACCATGATCTCGACGCCGTCGTAGCCCAGCTCCTGGGCGATGGCGAAGGTGTCGGGAACGCTGCCGGGAACCACGCAGGCGGTCGACAGCCCCACCGGAATGCTCATTGTCGCGCTCCCTCGTCCCTCAGTACCGCTCAGCCCTCGTCACCGGAGCCGGTCTCATCGCCGTTCTCCTGCGACGACGCCGGGGCCCCCGGCTCCTTGCGATCCTCCGATCGCGAGGGACGCAGGAAGGGGTCGTAGTCCTCGGCAGCTGCCGGGGCGCCGGAGGCGGGGCCGGCCGAGGCGGTGGGGGTCCGCTCAGCAGTGTCGCTGCCGGGCTGCGGCAGGCGCACCCCGAAGCG
>CAJZFF010000329.1 GCA_915069725.1 uncultured Actinomyces sp. | reverse complement strand
CGGGGAGATCGGCGGGCCCCAGGTGCAGCTCGCCGACGTCGACGCCCTCCTGGCCTGGGGCGAGCGCGCCGCCGCACGCCTGGCCGAGCTCGATGGCCCCCAGGACACCGCCACCGTCCTGGCCGAGCGCCTGGCCGCCGCCGACGAGGAGCTGGCCGGTGTTGGTGCCGAGCTGAGCCGGGCGCGTCAGCAGCTCGGTGAGCGCCTCGAGCAGGCCGTCACCGTGGAGCTGGAGGGGCTGGAGATGAAGGGCGCTCGGCTCGTCGTCGAGCTGGACCGGCTTGATGAGCCCGGGCCCACCGGCCTTGAGAGCGTCGCCCTCTTACTCGTCTCACACCCCGGCGCGCCAGCCCTGCCCCTGGGTAAGGGAGCATCGGGAGGCGAGCTGTCCCGCATCATGCTCGCCCTGGAGGTGGTGCTCGCCGACGCCGCGGCCCTGTCTCACCCCTCGACCCACACCCGCACCCTCGTCTTCGACGAGATCGACGCCGGGGTGGGAGGCCGGGCCGCCCGGGAGATCGGCAGGCGCCTGGCCCGTCTGGCGCGACACCACCAGGTCATCGTCGTCACCCACCTGGCGCAGGTGGCGGCTTGGGCGGACACCCACCTCGTGGTGCGCAAGGAGACCGTGACCGAGCCTGAGGCCCGTCCCGGCATCACAGAGATGGCCGCAGAGAATGTGAGAAAGTCCCAGCCGGGGCGCACCCGCACACAGGTTTTCGTCGTCGAAGACCAAGAGAGACAACGAGAGCTGGCCCGAATGCTCTCCGGGCACGAGGACTCCCAGGCCGCGGTCCGGCACGCCGCTGAGCTTCTCCAGGAAGCAGTCATGGGACAATCCGAGCCGTGAGGAATCCCTTCCGCAGAAAGTCTGCGTCCGTCTCCGAGCATCCCAGCGGTGTCGTGCGCGTCGATGCGCGCACGAAGAAGCTCACCAAGCGTCTCCAGCCCGGGGAGATCGCCATCATCGACCACACCGACCTCGATCGGGTGGCCGCGGAGGCGCTGGTGGAGTGCGGTGCCTCAGCGGTCCTCAACGCCTCCCCGTCCATCTCCGGGCGCTACCCGAACCTCGGCCCCGGAATTCTCCTCGACGCGGGAATCCCGCTCGTGGACGACCTGGGCCCCGACATCATGCGCCTGCACGACGGCCAACGCATCACCGTCGAGGACGGCTCGGTGCGGGTCGAGGGCAAGGAGCAGGTCATCGCCGAGGGGGTGGTCCAGACCAAGCAGACCATCGCCGAGGCCATGGAGGAGGCTCAGAAGGGCCTGTCCGTCCAGCTGGAGGCCTTCGCCGCCAACACCATGGAGTACATGCGCGGGGAGTGGGACCTGCTTCTCAACGGCGTCGGAATGCCCTCGCTGACCACGCAGATGAGTGGCAAGCACGTCCTGGTGGTCGTGCGCGGTTACTCCTACAAGGAGGACCTGCAGGCGCTCAAGCCCTACATCCGCGAGTACAAGCCCGTCATCATCGGTGTCGATGGAGGTGCCGACGCCGTCCTGGACGCCGGCTTCAAACCGACCCTGATCGTGGGCGACATGGACTCCGTATCCGACAAGGCACTGACCTGCGGCGCCGAGATCGTCGTCCACGCCTACCGCGACGGACGCGCCCCGGGCCTGGCCCATGTCGAGGAGCTCGGGGTCGAGCACCACGTCTTCGCCGCCACCGGCACCAGTGAGGACATCGCCATGCTCATGGCCGATGAGGCCGGCGCCGAAATCATCGTGGCCCTGGGGACGCACGCCACCCTGCTGGAGTTCCTCGACAAGGGGCGCGCCGGCATGTCCTCGACCTTCCTGACCCGGCTCAAGGTCGGCGGCCGCCTCATTGACGCCAAGGGCGTATCCCAGCTCTACCGCACCCGTATCTCGGGGTGGTGGCTGCTGTTCCTGGCCCTGGCGGGCACCTTCGCCCTGGCCATGGCCCTGATGTCCACCCCCGGTGGACAGACCTTCCTGGGCCTGTCCGGCGCCGTGTGGGACGACATCGTCAACTTCTTCCGCTCACTGCTGGGCCTGGCCCCGAACTCACCCACCGTCTAACGACCCCCGCCCATCTGAGAGGCAGCCCCTCTCACGGTCATCTTCAAGGTCTTCAACCATGATTGACTTCCGCTATCACCTGGTATCGCTCATCTCCGTGTTCCTGGCCCTCGCCGTCGGGGTCGTCCTGGGTGCCGGCCCTCTGCAGAACTCCCTGGGAACCGCACTCAACGACCAGGTCACCGCCCTGCGTGAGAACCGCAACGCCACCCAGGCCAAGCTCGAGCAGACTGAGACGGCCGTCAACGAGCGGGACTCCTACATCACTCAGGCCGCCACCAGCCTCCTGCCCGGGACCCTGGCCTCCAAGAACGTCGCCATGGTGCTCCTGCCGGACGCCAAGGCCGAGGACGCCGACGCCATCGCCACTCAGCTCAAGAACGCAGGCGCCACCGTCACCGGCCGGGTGAGCCTGACCAGCACCTGGGTGGACCTGTCCCGGGAGAACTACCGCTCCACCTTCTCCGGACAGGTCCAGGGCCACCTGGGCGGCACCAACTCCAAGGACGCCAACGGCATCCTGGGGGAGGCACTGGCCAAGGCCCTGACCGCCAACGACGACTCCTCCCGAGTCCTCATGGACATGCTGTCTGTGACAGTGGACAAGTCCGGCACGCCATTCATCTCCGTGGACTCCACGCCCACCGCTGCGGCCGAGATGATCGTCGTCGTCGGGCCGCGTCCGCAGGCATCCTCCGGTAAGGGAGCAACCGTCGAGGCCTCGCCGGGCGAGGACCCCAAGGCCTGGGCCAAGGCGCTGGAGGGCACAGCCGGTAGGGCCCCCACAGTCGTCGTCGGCTCCGCCGACGGTGACGGCGGCGTCGTCGGCATCATCCGCTCCGAGAAGGCGAAGGTGACCACCATCGACTCCGTCGGCCAGATCGCCGCCTCCGTCTCCACCCCCCTGGCCCTGGCCTCCACCCGGGCGGGAACCACCGGGCACTACGGCTTCGACAAGGGGGCCGAGGCCGTCATGCCGCCGGTGACCAAGTAGTCCCTGTCCTCAGCGATTCAGGCGACTCAACCGGCTCGGGCGCCGCGGCCGCGTCATGGGTGGCGACGCCGCGATCGGTCCTCGCCCTGCCTTAGGCTGAGTCCATGGCTGGCACGATCACGCGAGTAAGCTCCTGCGCCCGAGACCTGGCGAGGGTGGGTATCAAGGCGGCGGGCACCGCCCTGTCCTGGTCCACTTGTCTGGCGCCCATTGCCCACGGGCTGGAGCGCACCAACTTCCACGGCCGCACCGTGAGCCTGCGCGGAGGCGTCGGAGCCGCAGCCGGAGCCGTGATGGCCGGGATCGAGGCCGGCAGGCTCTTGCGGCGCAGGACGGGCTCACCCTCGCGGGCAGGACTGGCCGCCACCATCGCGGCTGGGGCCGGTGGGTGCG
>CAJZFF010000328.1 GCA_915069725.1 uncultured Actinomyces sp. | reverse complement strand
CCCTCGTTGTGCCCGCGGCGCCGGTAGCAGATGAGGTCGATGATGACGTCCTTGTGGAAGGTGCGCCGGTACTCGTAGGCGTGGCGGGCGGTGCGGGCCACCGTCTCGGGGTCGTCGGCGTTGACGTGGAAGATCGGCACCTGCAGGCCCTTGGCCAGGTCCGTGGCGTAGGTGGTCGAGCGCGCCGATGCGGCGCCGGTGGTGAAGCCGATCTGGTTGTTGACGATCACGTGCACGGTGCCGCCGGTGCGGTAGGCGGGCAGCTGACTCATGTTGAGGGTCTCGTAGACCACGCCCTGGCCGGCGAAGGCGGCGTCGCCGTGGACGAGGACCGGCATGACCGTGTAGCCCTTCTCGCCCAGGCCGATGCGGTCCTGCTTGGCGCGCACGATGCCCTCGACGACGCCGTCGACCGTCTCCAGGTGGGAGGGGTTGGCGGCCAGGGAGACGCGGGTGGACACGCCGTCGGTCCCGGAGAAGACGCCCACGGTGCCCAGGTGGTACTTGACGTCCCCGGTGCCGGCGCCCTCGATGACGCCGTTGCCCTCGAACTCGTCGAAGACCTGGGCGTAGGACTTGCCGGCGATGTTGGTGAGCACGTTGAGGCGGCCGCGGTGGGCCATGCCGATGACGACCTCGTCGAGGCCGTCGTGGGCGGCGGCGTCGAGCAGGCGGTCCAGGGCCACGATGAGGGACTCCCCGCCCTCGAGGCTGAAGCGCTTCTGGCCCACGTACTTGGTCTGCAGGAAGGTCTCGAAGGCCTCGGCCTGCTCCAGCTTGGTGAGGATCCGACGGCGCTCCTCGTCGCCGATGTCCTCCCAGTCGCGCTCGAGGCGCTCCTGCCACCAGGCGCGCTGGGCCGGGTCCTGGATGTGCATGTACTCCACGCCCACGGTGCGGCAGTAGGCGTCGCGCAGCATCTTGAGGATCTCGCGCAGGGTGGCCCGGTCGCGCCCGCCCAGGCCCCGGGTGGGGAAGGAGCGGTCCAGGTCCCACAGGCTCAGCCCGTAGGAGGTGATGTCCAGGTCGGGGTGGCGGCGCAGGCGGTAGGTGAGCGGGTCGTTGTCGGCCGCCAGGTGGCCGCGCTGGCGGTAGGCATGGATGAGCTCGGCCACGCGCGCCGGCTTGCCGGTCTCCAGCTCGGGGTCGTAGGTGGTGTCACGCATCCACGCGACCGGCTCGAGGGGGATGCGCAGGGACTCGAAGGCCCGGTTCCAGAAGCCGTCCAGTCCCAGGAGCTTGCGCTCCACCAGGCGCAGGAACTCACCGGAGGCGGCGCCCTGGATGACGCGGTGGTCGTAGGTGGAGGTCAGGGTGACGACCTTGCCGATGGCCTGGCGGGCCAGGGTGTCGGGGCTGGCGCCGGCGAAGGCGGCCGGGTAGTCCATGGCGCCGACCCCCACGATGAGTCCCTGGCCGGGCATGAGGCGCGGCACCGAGTGCAGGGTGCCGATCATGCCGGGGTTGGTCAGGGTCACGGTGGTGCCGCGGAAGTCGTCAAGGTCCAGCTTGTTCTCGCGGGCCTTGGCCACGAGGGCCTCGTAGGCCTCCACGAACTGGGACAGGTCCATGAGGTCGGCCTGCTTGATGGAGGGCACCAGCAGGCGGCGCTGCCCGTCAGCGCCGGGCACGTCGATGGCCAGGCCGAAGGCCACGTGGGCGGGCTCGTGCAGGACTGGCTTACCGGCCTCGTCAACCCCGTAGGAGACGTTCATCGAGGGCATCTCGGAGAGGGACTCGACCACCGCCCAGCCGATGAGGTGGGTGAAGGAGACCTTGCCGCCGCGGGTGCGGGCCAGGTGGCTGTTGATGACGGCGCGGTTCTCGATGAGGACCTTGGCGGGGATGGCCCGGGCGGAGGTGGCCGTGGGCATGGACAGGGAGTCGTCCATGTTCTTGGCGGTGCGGGCCGCCGCCCCCTTGAGCCTGGTAGTGCGGTCTTCGTAGGCGTCGCCGTCCTGGTCGTGCGCGGGGTGGGTGGCCTGGCGCTGGGCGTAGGGGGAGGTCGGGGGTGCGGTGTCCGACGGCGGGGCCGGGGGAAGATCGGAGCGGGTGACGTCCTGGACGGCCGTGGGAGCGCGTCGGGGCGAGGAGCCCGATCCCGGTGCCGTCGGCGGGTCTTCGAGAGCTGCGTCCTCAGGGCTCTCAGGACTCTCGGGGTGATGAGGGCTCTCGGAGCCCTCGAACAGCGCCCGCCATTGGGGACTCACCGAGGAGGGATCGGCCTGCCAGGCATCCCGCATCTCCTCCACCATCCACTCGTTGGCTCCGAAGCCTGCGGCGGCGCTGTCCTGTGTCGACACGGTGCGTGTTCTCCTCGTCGCGGGGTCAGCGCCACCCGCCCGCGAGCCCGGCGGCGAAGCGATGACGATGACGCAGACGGGCGGGTGAGGCAGATGGTGCTATGTCGTAGTGCTGTGTCGGGCGTCATCGTACGGGTCGAGCCTGCGGCACGGGAGCGAAACGCGGGGCCGAAGGCGCACGTGTTTCGAGCATGTGACGGAGTACGGAGTGGGGTGCGGGGTTTCGCGCGAGAACTCGAGAGCTGCTGGGTTCCCTGCGTTCCCTGGGTTCCCTGCGTCTCCCGCGCGCTCTGCAGCACTCCTGAGCGCTTCTGCAGGCTCTTCATGCCCCTGCTGTCCGTGCCGTGAGCTGGTGATAACGTGCGGGCCACTATGCGAGCGGCATCCCGGCGGGCGCGCAGATGCGCCTCCCGCCATCATCCGGAACCTGACCATCCTCACCCTGCGCGTCAACGGGTGCCGGCCACCGCCGCGGCCGGCACCCCCCTGGTCTGTCTGAAACCGGCTCTGAAGCCAACGCCAGCCTCGGGCGGTGCCGCGTGACCGACGCGACCGACTGGCTCATGATCGCCCTGGGGATCCTGCTGACCGCGGGCACGGCCCTGTTCGTCTCCGGCGAGTTCTCCCTGGTCGCTCTGGATCCCTCCACCGTCGAGACCCGTGCCGCCGCGGGGGACAGGCGCGCCGCCGCGGTCCGCAAGGCGCTGAGGCGCCTGTCCACCCTCCTGTCCGGCGCTCAGGTCGGCATCACTCTGACCACGATCCTGCTCGGATACACCATGCAGGACGCCCTGGCGAGGCTCCTCGACGGCCTCATGAGCACCTGGCTGGCCCAGTCCGCGGCCACCGCTGCCGCCGTCGTCATCGCCCTGATCGTGGTCAACGCCTTCTCCATGGTCATGGGCGAGCTCGTCCCCAAGAACGCCACCCTCGCCGACCCCATGCGCACGGCCGGGCTCGTCGCCCCCTTCCTCATGGCCTTCACTCTCGTGCTCAGGCCGGTCATCGTCGTGCTCAACAACACCGCCAACCTCGTCCTGCACCGCATGGGCATCGAGCCGGCCGAGGAGATCAGCGGCACCCGCAGCGCCGGCGAGCTCGCCTCCCTCGTGCGCCACAGCGCCGAGGAGGGCACCC
>CAJZFF010000327.1 GCA_915069725.1 uncultured Actinomyces sp. | reverse complement strand
CCGGCAACTACGCCTCGTTCTCCTTCATCGGCTCCTGGCTGGCCAAGGACTTCGGTGCCTCGCAGGCCACCATTGGGAAGGCCATGATGATGATCGGTCTGGGAACGGCGCTGGGCTCACTCCTCGGTCCACGGCTCGTTGCAAGGATCGGTGAGCGGCGGTCGCTGTGGGGCGGCATCCTCATCCAGGGCGCCTTCTACCTCCTGGCCGCTGCGATGCCGCTCATCGTCACCACCATGTGGGGCGCCGTTGTCGCCTTCGCCGCGGCCCTGGTCGTGGCCGGCTTCCTTCTGCCGGTCCTCATGGGGCAGTTGCAGGCCCACGCCGGCCAAGCCCGAGGAACCGTCTCCTCGCTATCCAACACGGCGATGTACCTCGGTGCCACGATCTCCGGCGCCATCGGCGGCGACCTTCTCACCCGGCTCTCCGGTTTCTGGGGCCCCAGTCTCATGACTGCTTTTGCCTTCCTCCTGGCCGTCGCCCTGTACAGGATCGCCGGCGCCGTGGCCTCCGAGTGAGCCGGGCGCTTATGGTCGTGTGCAAAGGGCGGCCACTCGCCTGGGCGCCGGAGGGTGTCCTGGTGAGTGGCCGACCGAGGACAGGTCGACAAGCTCGATCAGAGAGAATCAAGGGAGAAGCATGTCTCAGCTGACCGTAGCCGTACTCGGTACCGGAATCATGGGCTCGGCGATGGCTCGCAACATCGCCGGCGCCGGCCACGCCGTGCGCGCCTGGAACCGCACGATTTCGCGTGCCCAGCCCCTGGCCGACGACGGCATCGAGATCGCCCCCACCGCCACCGCCGCCGTCGAGGGGGCCGACGTCGTCATCACCATGCTCTTCGACGGCGCCGCCGTTGCCGAGGTCATGCGCGAGACCGCCCCCGCCATGCGCCCCGGCGCCGCCTGGCTGCAGATGACCACCGTCGGCCCTGATGATGTGGCCGGCCTGGCCGCCATCGCGGAGTCCGCCGGGGTCCTCTTCTACGACTCGCCCGTCTCCGGCACCCGCCAGCCCGCCGAGTCCGGCACCCTTGTCATCATGGCCGCCGGTCCTGCCTCCGGCCGTGAGCTGGTCACTCCGGTCCTGGACGCCGTCGGGTCGCGCACTGTGTGGACCGGCGAGGACGGTGCCGCCGCCACCTCGACCCGCCTCAAGCTGGTCGTCAACTCCTGGGTCATCGCCGTGTCCAACGCCGCCGGCGAGATCGTCACCCTGGCGAAGGCGATCGGTGTGCCCCCGGCCCAGTTCTTCGAGGTGCTCGACGGCGGTGTCTTGGACCTGCCCTTCCTGCGCGTCAAGGCCGACCTCGTTGAACGGGGCGCCCTGAGCCCGGCCAACTTCGCCGTCGACACCTCCGGCAAGGACGCCCACCTCATCCTCGAGCTCGCCCGCGAAGCCGGCTTGAGGCTCGATGGCATGGAGGCCTTCTCCGCCCGGCTCGACCGTGTCGCCGAGGCCGGCCACGCCCGCGAGGACATGGCCGCCTCCTACCTGGCTGGGTTCTCGACCTCAACCAGAACCTCATAAGGGACGCGGCCCCGGGTCAGGGGGTCCAACGTTGGTGGGTGAGGGGGATGGCCGTGACCGGGGTGTTGGCCGGATGTCGCAGCCTGACGGCGACATGGGAGCACGCCATCGACCTGACCGCCTCTGACCTGCGGTCCCTGGGGGTGGAGTCGGGGACCGGGTCCTGCCCTCGGTAGTCATCCATCCGCCGGGTCCTGCAGGACCTGGACTCCGCACATGACGTTTTGGTCGTTGTGGAGTCAAAGAGAGTGGGTGGGTGTGTCCGCGCCCCGGTCCCAGCGTCGGCGAGCAGCCGCAATGCTCTCGCGATTGTCCGTTGCCCAGTCGACGAGCTGACGAAGAACGACCGTGAGGGACTCTCCGGTTCCAGTCAACGCGTACTCGACCTGCGGTGGGGAGGTGTCCAGGACCGTCCGGCTGATGAGTCCGTCCCGCTGGAGTCGACGCAGGGTGACTGTGAGCATGCGTTGGGAGATTCCCTCGACTGAGCGCAGCAGCTGCCCGAACCTGCGACGGCTGTGCAGGCGCAGCTGAATGATGACGAGGACCGACCAGGTGTCCCCGATCCGGTCGAGGACATCGCGCAGGCCGCAGACGGTGCTGTCGGGCTCGCAGTCGCCTTCCTGTGAGGAGGTCTCATTGACGGTTACTCTCGTGTGCCTATCGGCCATGAAGATGCCTTCTTGTCGCGTTCATCGGTTCGCCATACTGTCGACCCGGGTAGTTACTAATAGTAACCAAGGAGGAGTGGAGCAACATGCCCGACAAGGCGAGTGAAGTGATTGGCATCATCGGGTCCGGTCCTATTGGACAGGGGCTGGCGACATTGTGGGCGCAGGCCGGCTACATGGTTCAGCTCGGTGCGCGGTCTCCGGAGTCGGCGAGGCGCGTGAGTGTTCCCCCGAGTGTTCGCGTTGTCAGCTTTGAGGAGGCTGCTCGTCACAAGGTGGCGGTCCTGGCGGTCAAGCACAGTGTTGCGGAGGACGTGGTAGGTCCTCTCGCGCCGCTCCTCAAGGGGGCGATGGTCGTCGACGTGATGAACGCGGCTGGTATACGGGAGGGGCAGATCGTCTCCACGCTGCCGGAGGGGCGCACTGAAGGGCAGTGGATGGCCGATATGCTGCCGGACTCAGTGGTTGTCCGCGCCTTCTCCCATATTCAGGAGGAGCTGCTCGTGTCGCGAGCAGGCAAGAATCCCGGAGTCTGGGCGGTCGGATATGCCACCGATGCGCTTGAGGAACGACCGCGAATTGAAGGCCTCCTTGAGGTTACCGGATATGTGCCCGTATTTGTTGGGACGCTCGCAGAATCATCATTGCTCGATCCTGGCGGGTCAGTATTCCCCCACCTGTTCACGGCTGGTGATCTCCAACGTCTTGCTGCCGTGCATCGACTGCCTCGGATGTTGGAGCGATTCAACGCGGGTGACATGAGTGAGGTGCTCCATGACAAGGTTCAGTGGAGCTTCCCCTACGGTCCCACGCTCGGGGTGCAGGAGACCTTCATCGGGAAGGAGGCGGTTGTGGATCATCTGAGGAGAGTGCGCGACTCCGGTGTACGCATCTCCGATATACGCACCGAGCTCGAGACCCCGCACGGTGCCGTGGTGCACGCCGAGGGAGTGTTCCCGACCGCTCAAGGGCCCATCGCCAGCGAGATCGTCAGCGTCGTCACCATGAAGGACGGGCTCATCGGCAATGTTCACGAGTACTGGGACACCGCGGCGATCAAGGGGTGAGTCCCAGGATCGGGGCAGGTGTGGCTGAACGGATCAGTGCCTGCCCCGAGCTGCGACGCCTGCTCTGTACTGACGAGAATAGACGATTAACAATCGTTTTCGGACAGAGTGCTAGTCTCGCCTCGGAATCATCCCGACATCGAGAGATCTCACCATGTCCACAACAACCTCACGCGGC